>NZ_JBIMRC010000007.1:0-195143 GCF_043945575.1 Enterobacter cloacae complex sp. 2024EL-00214
TTTGCCTGGCGGCTTTAGCGCGGTGGTCCCACCTGACCCCATGCCGAACTCAGAAGTGAAACGCCGTAGCGCCGATGGTAGTGTGGGGTCTCCCCATGTGAGAGTAGGGAACTGCCAGGCATCAAATAAGAAGAACCCCGTACCGGAAGGTGCGGGGTTTTTTGCTTTGCGTGTTTTAAAATGCCCGGCGGCGGTTGCACCTGACCCAGGCTACAGAATACCCCCACAAACTAATCACCCCAACTTCCTGCTTATACGGTAAACTAACTGCGTTTTTGCATCAGGATAGCGTCTATGAACCACTCCCTTAAGCCCTGGAATACCTTTGGTATTCAACGGAATGCTAATCAAATTGTACGTGCCGATACTGCTCAGCAACTGCTGAATGCATGGCAAAGCGCAACAGAAAACGACGAACCCGTACTGATTCTGGGCGAAGGAAGTAATGTCCTGTTTCTTGATGATTTTGCGGGGACGGTGATCGTTAACCGCATCATGGGAATTGATGTTGAAGAGAGTGCCGATAGCTGGCATCTGCGCGTGGGTGCCGGAGAAAACTGGCACAATCTGGTGCAATATACCCTCGAAAAAGGAATGCCGGGCCTGGAAAACCTTGCCCTCATTCCGGGCTGCGCTGGATCATCACCTATTCAAAATATCGGTGCTTATGGCATCGAACTAAAACACGTCTGTGAATATGTCGACTGTATTGAGCTGGCGACCGGAACAGCTCTGCGCTTAACGGCAGAACAGTGTCGTTTCGGCTACCGTGACAGTATTTTCAAACATGAGTATCAGGATCGCTACGTGATTGTGGCCGTGGGTTTATGTCTGTCAAAAAGCTGGAAACCTGTTCTGACCTACGGCGATTTAACGCGCTTTGATCCGACAACAGTTACTGCCCGTGAGGTTTTTGACTCGGTTTGCCATATGCGAATGACTAAACTTCCTGATCCGAAAGTGAACGGAAATGCAGGAAGTTTCTTCAAAAACCCGGTGATCAGCAGCGAAAATGCGGAAAAACTTCTCGCAGGTTGGCCAACAGCACCTCATTACCCTCAGGCCGATGGCAGCGTGAAGCTGGCCGCAGGCTGGCTTATCGATCAATGCCAGTTAAAAGGTACCTCAGTAGGTGGTGCAGCCGTTCATCGTCAGCAGGCACTGGTGCTGATTAACCAAAGCAATGCAACCAGCGATGATGTGGTACAGCTGGCACATCACGTGCGTCAGCGCGTGGGCGAAAAATTTAACGTATGGCTGGAGCCAGAAGTCCGCTTTATTGGCCGTACGGGTGAAGTTAATGCCGTGGAGACCATCGCGTGAAGGACAATACCATCCCCTTAACCCTGATCGGTATCCTGGCTGATGGTGAGTTTCACTCTGGTGAACAGCTGGGTGAGCAACTGGGCATGAGCCGTGCCGCCATCAATAAGCATATTCATACTCTCCGCGACTGGGGGGTTGATGTATTCACGGTTCCCGGAAAAGGCTACAGCCTGCCGGAGCCGATTCAGTTACTGAACGAAGAGGTGATCCGCCGTCAGGTAGGAGGAAACGTTGCCGTACTGCCAGTGATTGACTCGACGAACCAGTATCTTCTGGATCGACTGAGTGATCTGGTGTCGGGCGATGCCTGCGTTGCCGAGTATCAACAGGCCGGGCGTGGTCGTCGTGGCCGCAAGTGGTTCTCGCCGTTTGGTGCCAACCTCTATCTTTCCATGTTCTGGCGTCTTGAGCAGGGGCCAGCTGCCGCCATTGGCCTGAGCCTGGTGATCGGCATTGTGATGGCGGAAGTCCTGCATGACCTGGGGGCTGATAACGTACGCGTGAAATGGCCAAACGATCTGTATCTGAACGACCGTAAGCTTGCCGGTATTCTCGTCGAACTGACAGGAAAAACAGGCGATGCTGCGCAGATCGTAATTGGTGCTGGCCTTAATATGGTTATGCGTAATGTACAGAACGACGTCGTGAATCAGGCCTGGACTAACCTGCAGGAAGCGGGGATCACCATCGATCGTAATACCCTTGCCGTGCGTATGATTAAAGAACTACGCAGCTCTCTGTCTCTCTTTGAACAGGAAGGGCTGGCACCGTTCCTGTCGCGTTGGGAAAGGCTGGACAACTTTATCAACCGGCCGGTGAAATTACTGATTGGTGATAAAGAAATCTACGGTACCTCCCGTGGCATTGATGCACAGGGCGCATTGCTCCTGGAGCAGGATGGCGTGATCAAACCGTGGGTAGGTGGTGAAATTTCACTGCGAAGTGCTGAATAACCGGATTGAGTTAATTATGCGAAAACCCATATGTGCCACGCTGGCTGTGATGATGAGTTTGCTGTTCTCTCCTCTCTCTCAGGCGGGTCAGGCCTGGGAAAGTTATAAAACACGCTTTTTCAAACCGGAAGGCCGGATTGTCGATACCGGCAATGGTGACGTTTCGCATACGGAAGGTCAGGGGTTCGCCATGCTGATGGCGGTGGCAAACAACGATAAAGCCACGTTCGATAAGCTCTGGCAGTGGACTGATAGCACGCTGAAGAACAAAGAGAACGGTCTGTTTTACTGGCGTTATAACCCCGGAGAGTCGAACCCGGTTGCCGACAAAAACAACGCTTCTGACGGCGATGTGTTGATTGCATGGGCGCTGTTAAAAGCGGATACACGCTGGCATGACAAGCGCTACAGTACTGCATCGGATGCCATCACGAAATCGTTGATTGCTCACAATATGATCCGCTATGCGGGTTACCGTGTGATGCTACCCGGTGTGCAGGGATTTAACCTGGACAGCGAAGTGGTGCTTAACCCTTCCTATTTCGTGTTCCCGGCCTGGCAGGCATTTGCAGACCGTAGCCATCAGAAGGTCTGGCGCGAATTGATTCTGGATGGGCAACGGCTGCTGGGGAAAATGGGTTCGGGTAAAGCTAACCTGCCGACTGACTGGGTCTCTCTGGAAGCGGGTGGCAAGCTGGAACCCGCCAAAACCTGGCCACCGCGCATGAGCTACGATGCCATTAGAATCCCGCTGTATGTCGCCTGGTCGGATAAACACAGTCAGCTGTTAACCCCATGGCGTACCTGGTTTAATCAATTTTCCCGGGAGCAAACCCCGGCATGGGTCAATGTCACAACGAATGAGTATGCCCCTTACATGATGGAAGGGGGGCTGCTGGCAGTACGTGATTTAACGATGGGGCAGTCATCCGGAGAACCCGAAATCACCGCCAAAGATGACTATTACTCCGCGAGTCTTAAGATGCTTGTCTGGCTCGCAGAGCAATAATACTGGCACCCGTTATACCCTCTCCCCTATGGGAGAGGGTAAGTGAGTTACTGCGGATACGGTACCCAGTCTCCACCATTCAGACGAACATACGGTTTGTTCTGGTACTGAATCACCACCGCGTTGGCGTTCTCTGAAACCTCTGCGGTTTCCGGCAGGCCACTGGTGAGCTGATTCCAGTTCACGTTATCTTCCACAAACAACTTACCGTCTACCGCTCGGGCAACCAGCTCTGAAATCGCCAGGTAGCTACCTGGTTTAGTGATCTCAATTGGCGCGCCCTGATGCGGAGCCTTCATGCCAAAGAATTTAACCCCGGCAGGTACGTTGGTGATGGACGGGCTTGGAATGTCACGCAGGCCAGAAACCTGCATTCTGTCACCTTTCAGCGCGCCACCGTGTTCCGGCACCACAATCACCATCACTTTACGGCCTGATTTTTCCAGCTCAGTGAAGAATGCATCCAGCTCATCAAAGAACTTCTGCGCACGAATCTTGTAATCGGCCGTTTTGCTCACGCCAGGATAATGGTTACCGTCGTGAAGTAGCAGAGTGTTATAGAACGTCGCGCTGCGCGGATTGCTGTCTTTTTCAATGGTCTGCAACCAGCGTTGCAGCACGGCGGTATCGTCATAAACTGGCGAACCGTCGAAGCCCAGCAGCGCCACCGGCAGACCGGTTTGATCCATCAGCGGTGCTTGCATTCCACCTTCTGCACGTACTTCTTTCAGGAAGTCACCGAACTGGCCGTTATGACCCAGCATCAGGTGCTGCGTGAAGCCCAGTCTGGACAGGTTATCAAAGAGATAACACTGGTTGCCGGCTGGCTGATACAGGTTCTTATGCGATGGCTGGCCGCAGCTGGCGCGCATCAGACGGATCGCCGCCGGGCCGCTGTACGACGTGGCGGAGTTGAAATCTTTAAACTGAATATCGAAGCGTGACCACAGTGGGTGCGACATTAAACCGGCGGCATCCACGTCTGCCCATGAGAGAGAACAGATGTTGATCACCAGCAGTTCAAACGGCTGGGCATCTGCAGGCAGCGCATCCGGGAACTTGGTCTGGCGCTTATCTTCTGCGGTATAGAAGCTGGAGAGCCAGGCGTTCAGGTTGGCAGAGGTGGGTGGGGCGGTCTGCGTTGGGATATCTCCCACCACAGGTGTATCACCTGCTGTCGCAATGGTTGCTGCCGCAGCGCCACCCGTGGCGGCGACCGTCGTGGTCGGCTGGCCAACGGGCCACAGGGAGAAGCTCGACCCTGCCAGCGTCAGCACGTTAAGCCAGACCATAATGGCGACGACAAACACTGTGACGCGAAGCCACTGCGCCAGGAACAGCCAGGCAACCAGCAGCACAAACACCGCGCCAATCATCTGCCAGTTAATGAAACGCTCGGTCAGGTCGACGATATAGCCGGAACTAAAGCTCGCAACCTGTGAGCCCTGGCTCATGATGCTGTCCGGCCCCGGTAGCCAGGTGTCATGCCAGAACAACGCAAAGCCCACCGGGATGGCAACCCAGTGGCGCAGGCGATGCAGCCTGATATTTGGCAGAGGCATCAGCAGGAAGGCCATAAACACTAGGTTGAGCAGCGGATGGAAGTTCAGGTACCCTGCCCACAGCAGGCCAAACTTCACCAGAAAGTAGAAGTTCCAGCCGGAAAGGCCGCGCCAGTATTGCCAGAGCGGCGAAGGTGCCGAAGCGGTATAGGTAGAATTAGTCATGTTTTCGATTTGCCCTGGAGTGTGAATTCCGTGTCAGTGTACCGGCTGGTTTAACGTAGCGTGGTCTTACAAACAGCACTCTGGCCGTATTACAAATACGGTGCAGTGAATGGCGCGCATAGTAACCAAGCGGGAAAAAGATCAGCGCACAAAATACGACCAGTTGAATGATATCGCTGATATTCATGATGATGCGTTCTCCCCGTTCTCTGGTAATAAGCGAAGTGGTTCTGGCACCCGACGCCAGACATGTCCGTCATGCTTAGCATTGAGAACCGGTTTGAAATTGCTGGTCATAGGGAGCGGTTTAACCCAGTGCTCAGGTTCGAGGGTGCGCATCTGCACAAGCTCTGCAGCGATCAGGTTATCTTCGAACCAGGTCATACGGTTCGAGAATATATCTCCGGTTGGCAGAGGGAAGATATGATTCAGCGCGGTGTCGAGATCGTTGATTCGACAGAATGACAAAAACAGAACCAGACGGTTGCCGCCAATCGTCATGATATCCCCGGTGCGGTTCGGGCGGCACAAGGTCAGTGCCTGCTCAACGCGGATACCCGGTACCGGACGAAGAGCCACCATTACCCCTTTCCCGTCTGCCGGAAGCAACGTGTTGTTCATCATGTTGCCGACGGCATCGCAGAAGGTATCCCACTTCTGGTATCCGCGCAGTTTCATCGGTTGGGTCATAGAGAGCAACGTGGAGATGTCTTCCGGCACATGGCGGTTAAACTGCTGACCCTGAATACTTTCGAGAAGCGTCAGGCAGCGTGACAGCGGGGCATTCCACGGTATGACCATATTCGCACCGCAGCCCAGCAGCAGGCGCTCGTCTGTGGCACGCAGGCTGGTATTATTTTCGCGCACCACAATTTTTAGCGCACTGCCGCGCTGGCGGCGTAAGGTGTGAATTTGTCTTGCCAGTGTTTCTATCTGGTTATTCTGCGTTAATGAGAAAACAATGGTTGCTGCCTGGGTGGTACGGGCTTCATGAAACAGGGCTTCGTTGGTTTCAAACAGTGACCAGTTTTCAGAAAGCGCGGGTGCGCCTTCTAATACTGCAAGATGGCTCAGAATGCGTTTTTCATCGCTGCGCGGTTGAACCACGGTTTCTTCAAGGCGTGCGAGATGCCACTCGCCCTCAATAAGTTTGAGCGTCAGTTGCTGTCTGGCACTCACCCCTTTTTCATTACACCAGAATGCAACGTCGTAGAGATAACTGTCCGCCTGGTCATGGATACTTGCCAGCCCGGAGAGGGAGCGATATTGACTCATTAAAAGCGAGACGAGCTTGTCGTTATTACTGCCAGGGTTGATGACCAATAGTGTGCAATTTTGAAATTTTGCCCATTTATTGATTTTTTCCAGCCAGTGCAGCAGTTTTTCAACAGGGATATTTTGCAGAGCGTTATTAGAACATTTGAGGATAAGTAGATAGTGATCAGGGTCAATAGAGCACTGGACGTCGCGAGTCATAAAGTATAGACCATCGGTTTTCGCGGGCATGGTAAATAATTTTACGGTCTGCGGTCCACGATCGCTTTCAAGCTCGATGATGTTTTTAGGCTCTTCGCCCATGCTAATGACTGCCACGCGAGCATCCTTGTCCTGTGCAGCAATTGTCTGGTTTACCAGACGGATAGCATCTTCATTGCGATCCGTATTCACCCACCAGACTCCTCCGACTGGCATGTGGCGCAATTCGTCCCATAATGACTGGATGCCAATAGAAAATATGGAGTTCACGGTGTCCCTCTTTTCGTTTAATTTATCTGTATCTCAGTTTACTAGCGAAAGCGTAGAAATAAACCTAACATTGAAATTAAAGAACATCAGATTTAGCATGTAAACGAAAATTCATAGGGCAGGAAGCCTCGTGACATCTGATCTTGCGGCTTTACTCAAAGGGATGAAAAAAAATGCATAATAACGAACCTGGAACACCCGTTGACTCAAGTCTGGGTTACACATTCCAAAATGATTTTCTGGCGCTGACGCAGGCTTTTTCATTGCCTGAAATAGATTACACCGATATTTCCCAGCGGGAACAGTTGGCCGCGGCTATTAAACGCTGGCCGTTATTAGCTGAATTAGCCCAACAACAATAAGGGAGCCATTGATGGCCATACTCGGATTACAGGGCGTCCGTGGGGGAGTGGGTACAACATCCATTACCGCGGCGCTGGCGTGGTCATTACAGCTGTTAGGCGAGTCGGTGCTGGTTATTGATGCCTGCCCGAATAATTTGCTGCGTATGTCTTTCAACGTTGACTTCGCTCATCAGGGAGGCTGGGCACGTGCGTTGCTGGATGGTAAAGACTGGCGAGATGCCGGGTTGCGCTATACCTCTCAGCTCGACCTGCTGCCTTTCGGGCAACTGACCATCGATGAGCGTGAGAATTACTACGCAAACCAGCCCACACTGGAGGCATTTATCCACGCCCTGCAGCGCCTTAAAGAAAAAGGCCATTACCAGTGGATTTTACTGGATCTGCCGCATGGCTACGCTCCGCTCACGCGTCAGCTTATCGCGCAATGTGACCATATCCTGTCCATTGTGAACGTTGATGCAAATTGCCATATCCGTTTGCACCAGCAAGTGCTGCCCAAAAACCCCCATCTGCTGATTAACGATTTACGCGTTGGCAGCCAGGTGCAGGACGACCTGTACCAGGTTTGGCTGCAAAGCCAGCGCCACCTGCTGCCGATGGTGATTCACCGTGATGAGGGGATGGCCGAATGCCTCGCTTCCAAACAGCCACTCGGCGAATACCGTAGCGATTCACTGGCGGCAGAAGAAGTTCTGACGCTGGCGAACTGGTGTCTGCTGCACTTCGCCACCGGGGCGGAGCCAGCCGGGAGTTCCGTATGAGCCGTCTGTCCACCTGGTTACTCATCCCGCCGGTCAGTTCGCGTTTAAGCGAACGCTACCGGCATTACCGTCGGCATGGTGCTTCATGGTTTAGCGCCACGCTCGGCTGTTTCTGGATGATCCTGGCCTGGATGTTCATTCCGCTCGAACACCCTCGCTGGCAGCGTATTCGTGCGCGGCACAGTGAGCTTTATCCGCATATTAACCCTGACAGACCGCGGCCATTAGATCCGGCGCGTTATCTTATTCAGGCTATCTGGCTGGTGGCGACCACGCCCCAGTCGGACAACAAGTCCACACGCTGGCGCAGCTTCGAACGTGCCCATCAATTACGTGAACGCTACCACCAGTGGCTGGATAAATTGCCCGACCGTGTCGGCGATCGCACCAGTCACCTGGATAACCACAAAGAACTCGGACACCTGCATCCGGGATTGCGGCGTTTTATCCTCGGCGTGATCGTGGTGTTCTCGCTCATTCTGGCTCTGGTCTGTATTACTCAGCCCTTTAACCCTCTGGCGCAGTTCACCTTCCTGATCCTGCTGTGGGGTGTGGCGCTGCTGGTGCGACGTATCCCGGGGCGCTTCTCCGCTCTGATGCTGATCGTGCTGTCGCTGACCGTCTCCTGTCGCTACATCTGGTGGCGTTATACCTCGACGCTGAACTGGGATGATCCGGTAAGCCTGGTGTGTGGTTTGGTGCTGTTGTTTGCAGAAACCTACGCCTGGATTGTACTGGTGCTGGGCTATTTCCAGGTGGTCTGGCCGCTCAATCGCCAGCCTGTGCCGTTGCCAAAAGATACGTCGCTGTGGCCGACTGTCGATCTCTTTGTGCCGACCTACAACGAAGACTTGACCGTCGTGAAGAACACGATTTACGCGGCGTTGGGCATCGACTGGCCGAAGGATAAACTCAAAATCTGGGTGCTTGATGACGGTGGCCGTGAAGAGTTCCGCCAGTTTGCGAAAGAGGTGGGCGTGGAGTATGTCGCCCGAACCACCCACGAACACGCGAAAGCCGGGAACATCAACAACGCGCTGAAATATGCCACAGGGGAGTTTGTCGCCATCTTTGACTGCGACCACGTGCCGACGCGCTCGTTCCTGCAAATGACGATGGGCTGGTTCCTCAAAGAGAAACCGCTGGCGATGATGCAGACACCACACCATTTCTTCTCGCCGGATCCGTTTGAACGTAACCTTGGCCGTTTCCGTAAAACACCAAACGAAGGCACGCTGTTCTACGGTCTGGTACAGGACGGGAACGACATGTGGGATGCGACCTTCTTCTGTGGTTCGTGTGCCGTCATTCGCCGCAAACCGCTGGATGAAATTGGTGGCATTGCCGTCGAAACCGTCACCGAAGATGCCCACACTTCACTGCGTCTGCACCGTCGCGGTTATACCTCTGCCTACATGCGGATCCCGCAGGCAGCAGGTCTGGCAACGGAGTCACTTTCGGCGCATATCGGCCAGCGTATTCGCTGGGCTCGCGGGATGGTACAGATTTTCCGTCTCGATAACCCGCTGCTTGGGAAAGGGTTAAAGCTGGCGCAGCGGCTGTGCTACGTCAACGCCATGTTCCACTTCTTATCCGGTATTCCGCGGCTGATCTTCCTGACCGCGCCGCTGGCGTTCCTGCTTCTTCATGCTTACATCATCTACGCGCCTGCGCTGATGATTGCGCTGTTTGTCTTGCCGCACATGATCCACGCGAGCCTGACGAACTCGAAGATTCAGGGCAAATATCGCCACTCGTTCTGGAGTGAAATCTACGAAACAGTGCTGGCCTGGTATATCGCACCGCCAACGATGGTGGCGCTGATTAATCCACATAAAGGCAAATTCAACGTCACCGCGAAAGGTGGCCTGGTGAAAGAAGAGTATGTCGACTGGGTGATCTCCCGTCCGTACATCTTCCTCGTACTGCTCAATATCGTTGGCGTCATTGCCGGCGTCTGGCGTTACTTCTACGGCCCTGAAAACGAGATCCTGACGGTATTCGTGAGTATGGCATGGGTGTTCTACAACCTGATTATCCTCGGCGGCGCGGTGGCGGTGTCGGTGGAAAGCAAACAGGTACGTCGCGCGCATCGTGTTGAAATCAGCATGCCTGCGGCGATAGCCCGTGAAGATGGCCATCTCTTCTCCTGTACCGTGCATGACTTCTCGGACGGTGGTCTGGGTATCAAAATCAACGGTCAGGCGAAGGTGCTGGAGGGGCAGAAAGTTAACCTGCTGCTCAAGCGTGGTCAGCAAGAGTATGTCTTCCCGACGCAGGTTGTGCGTGTGTTAGGCAATGAAGTCGGTCTGCAGCTGATGCCGCTGACCAAGAAGCAACATATTGATTTTGTGCAGTGTACGTTTGCCCGCGCGGACACGTGGGCTCTCTGGCAGGACAGCTTCCCGGAAGATAAACCTCTGGAAAGCCTGCTGGATATTCTGAAGCTGGGGTTCCGTGGCTATCGTCACCTTGCAGAATTTGCCCCGTCATCGGTGAAATTAATTTTCCGGACACTTACTTCGCTGGTTTCCTGGGTCGTGTCGTTCATTCCTCGTCGTCCTGAGCGGGATGAGGCGAAGCAGGCGGACCCGGTTATGGCTCAACAATGATGATAACGCGATGAAAACAAAACTTTCCTGGTTATGTGCAGTGGCAATGGGGATGAGTGCGCTCCCCGCAACAATGGCTAACGCAGCGCCTGAAAACGCAGCAGCCACGGCTGCCTCAACGGTTCCTGTGGTTGCGGTCACAGCAGCATCCGGTCAAACGGAGAACGTTGCTGCGAACTTGTCTGCGGAGGGGAACACGCTGTCGGCAGACCAGAGCGTCGTCGGGCAGGTTATGCCGGGAGTCCGTGGTGCTAACGCGCCCGTTGTCGCGGAAAATGCCCCGTCGCGGGACGTGAAGCTGACCTTTGCCCAGATTGCCCCACCTCCGGGCAGCATGGTGCTGCGTGGCATCAACCCTGATGGTGGCATTGAGTTTGGCATGCGCAGCGATGAAGTCGTATCGAAGGCGATGCTGAATCTCGAGTACACGCCATCTCCGGCGCTTCTGCCAGTACAATCGCAGCTCAAGGTTTACCTGAATGACGAGCTGATGGACGTACTGCCTGTCACGAAAGAACAGCTGGGTAAAAAAACGCTGGCACAGGTGCCAATCAACCCGCTGTTTATCACCGACTTTAACCGCGTCCGGCTGGAGTTCGTGGGTCACTACCGTGACGTGTGTGAAAACCCGGCCAGCAGCACGCTGTGGGTGGACGTGGGTCGTAACTCATCGTTGCAGATGACCTACCAGTCGCTGTCGCTGAAAAACGATCTCTCGTCGTTCCCGATCCCGTTCTTTGATCCTCGCGATAACCGTCAGTTAACGCTGCCGGTGGTGTTCGCGGCATCCCCGGACGTGACCCAACAGCTGGCGGCCACCATTGTGGCATCCTGGTTTGGCTCCCGTTCCGCCTGGCGCGGACAGAACTTCCCGGTGATGTTCGATCAACTGCCGGATCGTAATGCCGTGGTCTTTGCGACCAATGACAAACGTCCATCTTTCCTGCGTGATCATCCGGACGTGAAAGCCCCTACGGTTGAAATCATGAGCCACCCTGACAACCCGTACGTAAAACTGCTGGTGGTGTTTGGTCGTGATGATAAAGATCTGGTGCAGGCAGCAAAAGGGATTGCGCAGGGTAATGTCCTGTTCCGTGGTACCAGCGTGGTTGTCGATGATGTGAAGCCACTGCTGGCGCGTAAACCTTACGATGCGCCAAATTGGGTGCGTACCGATCGTGCCATTACCTTTGGTGAGCTGAAAACCTATGAAGAACAACTTCAGTCGACGGGGCTTGAGCCTGCACCTGTCAACCTGTCACTGAATCTACCGCCCGATCTGTATCTGCTGCACACGAACGGGATCGATATCAATCTGAAGTACCGCTATACCGCGCCAGCCACCAAAGATAGCTCGCGTATGGATATCAGCCTGAACAACCAGTTCCTGCAATCCTTCAGTCTGATCAGTACTCAGGACAACAACCAGCTGATGCTGCGTCTGCCGGTGCTGCAGGGGCTGCTGGATGGTAAAACCGATGTCTCTATTCCGGCGCTGAAACTGGGTGCGGTGAACCAGCTGCGCTTTGACTTCCAGTACATGAACCCGATGCCTGGCGGTTCGGCGGACAACTGCATCACCTTCCAGCCGGTGCAGAACCACGTCGTGATTGGTGACGAGTCGACCATCGACTTCTCGAAGTTCTATCACTTCCTTGCGATGCCGGATCTGCGTGCGTTTGCTAATGCCAGCTTCCCGTTCAGCCGCATGGCTGACCTGTCTGAATCCATTGTTGTGATGCCAAAAGCGCCAAACGAAGCTCAGGTTACCACCCTGCTGGACACAATGGCGTCGATGGGGGCGCAAACGGGCTTACCGGCGATTAACGTCACGTTGACCGACGATGGTAGCCAGATCCAGAACAAAGATGCCGACATCATGCTGATCGGGAGCATCCCGGATAAGCTGAAGGATGAAAAACGCGTCGACTTGCTGGTGAAGGCGACCCAGTCCTGGGTTAACACACCGCTGCGTCAGACTGAATTCCCGAGCATCATGCCGGATTCCAACGATCGTCAGGCCAGCGTACAAACGACGGTAACCTCTCAGGGGGCGATGGCTGCGGTTGTTGGCTTCCAGTCACCTTACAACGACCAGCGTAGCGTGGTAGCACTGCTGGCGGATAGCCCACGCGGTTATACGTTGCTTAACAATGCAATGAATGACAGTGGTAAGCGTGCGTCTATGTTTGGTTCGGTCGCGATCATTCGTGAATCGGGGGTCAACAGCCTGCGCGTAGGCGATGTCTACTATGTGGGTCATCTGCCGTGGTTCGAGCGTCTGTGGTATGCCCTGGCTAACCATCCGGTGCTGCTGGCTATTCTGGCTGCAGTGAGCGTGGTGTTGCTGGCATGGGTGCTGTGGCGTCTGCTGCGAATCATCAGTCGTCGTCGCCTGAACCCGGATCGTGAGTAAGATGTGATGAAAGCCTTTCACTGGTGTGTGTTAGCCGCGTTGATGCTGGCGACGACGAGTCTTCGCGCCGCCTGCACCTGGCCTGCCTGGGAGCAGTTTAAACAGGACTACATCAGTGAAAGCGGGCGTGTCATTGATCCCAGTGACACGCGCAAAATTAGTACATCTGAAGGGCAAAGCTATGCGCTGTTCTTTGCGCTGGCAGCGAATGACCGTAAGACGTTTGACCTGCTGTTGACATGGACGCGCGACAATCTTGCCCAGGGGAATTTACACGACCATCTGCCGGCCTGGTTATGGGGGCAGAAAGACAAAGGAAACTGGGCGATTATTGATACAAACTCCGCGTCGGATGCTGATATCTGGATTGCCTGGTCACTGCTCGAAGCGGGTCGGTTATGGAAACATCCGGACTACACCCGCACAGGCAAGGCATTACTTAAACGCATTGTCAGCGAGGAAGTGGTGAAAGTGCCAGGGCTTGGCTCGATGCTGCTGCCGGGTAAAGTCGGCTTTGCCGAGGCACATGTCTGGCGCTTTAACCCCAGCTATCTTCCCCCTCAGCTGGCGAGCTATTTCACGCGTTTTGGTGCCCCGTGGACCACGCTTCGTGAAACGAACCTGCGCTTACTGCTGGAGACTGCGCCGAAAGGTTTTTCCCCGGACTGGGTGCAATATCAGAAAAACAGAGGCTGGCAGTTAAAGCAGAATAAATCGCTGGTGGGTAGCTACGACGCCATCCGTGTCTACCTCTGGGTGGGCATGATGAGCGATCAGGACCCACAGAAGGCCAGGTTGCTGGCGCGTTTACAGCCGATGGCCGCAATGACAACGAAACAAGGTGTGCCGCCGGAGAAAGTGGATGTGGCAAGCGGGAAACATACGGGCAAAGGCCCGGTTGGTTTTTCCGCCTCACTGCTGCCTTTTTTACAAAAGCGTGACGCGCAGGCGGCACAACGCCAGCGTGTTGCAGACCATTTTCCCGATAAAAATGCCTATTACAGCTACGTGCTGACCCTCTTTGGACAAGGATGGGATCAGCATCGTTTTCGCTTCACCGCAAAAGGTGAATTAATACCGGATTGGGGCCAGGAATGCGCAAGTTCACATTAAATCTACTCAGTTTATCGCTTGGCCTGGCTTTGATGCCGTTGGCTCAGGCCGCGAATTCCCCGCAACAGCAACAGCTGCTGGAACAGGTACGTCTGGGAGAATCGACGCAGCGCGAGGATTTGGTTCGTCAGTCGCTCTATCGTCTTGAACTGATTGACCCGAACAACCCTGACGTCATTGCCGCACGCTTCCGTTACCTGCTGCGTCAGGGGGATACTGCCGGTGCGCAAAAAGAGCTGGATCGTCTGAAAGGGATTGCGCCGAGCTCCGGTGCCTACCAGTCGTCGCGCAATACGATGCTGCTTTCCACCCCTGATGGTCGTCAGGCGCTACAGCAGGCGCGTTTACTGGCCACGACAGGTCACACCCAGGAAGCGATTGCCGCGTATGACAAGCTCTTTGCCGGAAACCCGCCTGGCGGCGATCTGGCGACAGAATACTGGAACGTGGTGGCGAAAGACCCGGCTCGCCGCAGTTCGGCCATTAACCAGCTGAAGAAAATCAATGCCAGTAGCCCCGGCAATACGCAGCTGCAGGCGACGCTGGCGCAACTACTGTTCCAGAGCGGACGCAGTGATGAAGGCTTTGCTGTGCTGCGGGAGATGGCTAAATCCAACGGTGGCCGTAGCCAGGCGTCTGATATGTGGTATCAGCAGATCAAAGACCAGCCAGCCAGCAGCGCCAGCGTTAGCGCGTTGCAAAAATACCTGAGCGTGTTTAGTGACGGTGATAGCGTGGCGGCGGCGCGTTCACAGCTTGAAGCGCAGCAAAAACAGCTCGCCGATCCAGCGTTCCGTGCAAAAGCGGAAGGATTAGCAGCCGTCGATGCCGGGCAGGGCGGTAAGGCGGTGGCAGAGCTGCAAAAAGCGGTCAGCGCGAATCATGCCGACAGTGAAGCCGTTGGCGCGCTGGGCCAGGCGTATTCGCAGAAAGGCGATCGTGCCCGCGCGGTCGCTCAGTTCGAAAAGGCGATCGCCCTCGATCCGCAGAGTGATAACCGGGGTAAATGGGATAGTCTGCTGAAGGTTAACCGCTACTGGCTGCTTATCCAGCAGGGTGACGCCGCGCTCAAGGCGAATAACCCTGCACAGGCGGAGCGTGACTATCAGCAGGCGCGTAACATCGACAATACCGACAGCTACGCGGTGCTGGGGTTGGGCGATGTCGCGGTGGCGCGCAAAGATAATGCGGCTGCCGAGCGCTATTATCGTCAGGCGTTGCGTATGGACAGCGGTAACAGCAATGCGGTACGCGGCCTTGCCAATATCTATCGCGCGCAGTCCCCGGAGAAAGCCTCACAGTTTATTCAGTCGCTGTCTGCCAGCCAGCGTCGCAGTATTGATGATATTGAACGTAGTCTGACCAACGAGCAGCTCTCTTCCCAGGCAGAACAGCTGGAAAACCAGGGAAAATACGCTCAGGCCGCAGAAATTCAGCGCCGTCGTCTGGCGCTCTCTCCCGGAGATGTGTGGATAACCTACCGTCTGTCGCGCGATCTCTATAGCGCAGGCCAGCGCAGCCAGGCGGATAACCTGATGCGTCAGCTTGCCAGCCAAAAACCGTCCGACCCGGATCAGGTCTATGCAAACGGGCTTTACCTGTCGGGTAACGATCAGGACAGAGCCGCGCTCGCACATCTGGACAAGCTGCCGCGTAGCCAGTGGAACAGCAATATTCAGGAGTTGGCCGATCGCCTGCAAAGTAATCAGGTGCTGGAAACGGCGAACCGTCTGCGGGATAGCGGTAAGGAGCAGGAGGCGGAGAATATGCTCCGTCAGCAACCGGCTTCCACCCGTATTGATTTAACGCTTGCGGACTGGGCACAGCAGCGTGGCGATCGCGAGGCCGCGAAAACCGCCTACGGCACCGTTTTACAGCGTGAGCCGCAAAACGAAGATGCGATCCTCGGTCTGACCGAAGTGTATATTGCTGAAGGCAATAAAGACGCTGCGCGTGCAGAGCTGGCGAAACTGCCTGCCGCACAGCATGGCCAGCCGTTGTCACTCAACATGCAGCGCCGGGTGGCGATGGCGCAGGCGGGTCTTGGCGATTCTGCCGCCGCAGAACAAACGTTCAGCAAAATCATCCCTCAGGCCAAATCGCAGCCCGCTTCTATGGAAAATGCGCTGGTGTTACGTGATGCGGCGCGTTTCCAGGCGCAAAACGGCCAGCCTCAACAGGCGCTGGAAACGTATAAAGATGCGATGGTGTCGTCCGGTATCACAACCACGCGTCCGGTTGACAATGACAGCTTTACCCGCCTGACACGAAATGATGAGAAAGATGACTGGCTGAAGCGCGGCGTACGCAGCGATGCCGGTGATCTGTACCGTCAGCAGGATGTTAACGTCACGCTGCAACACGATTACTGGGGTTCAAGCGGCACGGGCGGATATTCCGACCTCAAAGCGCATACCACTATGCTGCAGGCAGATGCACCGCTGGCGGATGGGCGTATGTTCTTCCGCAGTGACCTGGTCAATATGGATGCCGGTTCGTTTGCCACCAAAAACGGGGAATACGATCCTAAATGGGGTACCTGTGCGGAAACGCCTTGTCATGGCAATACTAATCAGTCGGCAAATGGCGCGAGCATCGCCGTAGGCTGGAAGAACAAAACCTGGGCGATGGACATCGGTACGACGCCGATGGGCTTTGATGTGGTGGATGTTGTTGGCAGCCTGAGCTATAGCAATGACCTGGGCCCAATTGGCTATACCGTTAATGCCCATCGTCGCCCAATTTCCAGCTCCGTGCTGGCTTTTGCCGGTCAGCATGACTCCAATACGGACACCACATGGGGCGGCGTACGTGCAACCGGTGGTGGCGTGAGCATAAGCTATGACAAAGGTGAGGCGAATGGTATCTGGTCAAGCCTGAGCGCGGACAGCCTGACGGGTAAAAATGTGGAAGATAACTGGCGCGTCCGCTGGATGACCGGTTACTACTACAAGATCATTAATCAAAATAATGAGCGCCTGACAGCCGGCCTGACTAACATGCTCTGGCATTATGACAAAGATCTGAGCGGCTATACCCTGGGACAGGGCGGCTATTATAGCCCGCAGGAGTATGTCTCCTTTGCATTACCGGTGACCTGGCGGAAACGCACTGAGAACTGGTCGTGGGAACTGGGTGGCTCCGTGTCGTGGTCGCATTCAAAAACTGACGATGTGCTGCGCTATCCGCTTCAGGGGCTAATCCCAACCGATGAGCCTGGTCGTTACACCGACAGGGGTGTGATGGAAACGGGCAGCAGTTCTTCAGGAACCGGTTATACCGCAAGAGCCATCATTGAACGCCGTGTGACCTCCAACTGGTTTGTCGGTCTCGGTGTTGATATTCAGGAAGCGAAAGATTACACCCCGAGCCATGCGCTGCTCTATGTGCGTTACTCCGCAGCGGGCTGGCAGGGCGATATGGACTTACCGCCGCAACCGCTCATACCGTACGCAGACTGGTAATCAGATTTAGCTTAATCCATGTGTAAGGCTCTCTAAAAAGTGTAGCAATCGGGTATACTCAGGCGCACCAGGTTTACCCCCTGGTGCGCCTTGCGCTTCGAGTTTTGTGGAGAGTCATTTTGCGTGTCAGCCGTTCTTTAACGATCAAACAGATGGCGATGGTTTCTGCCGTCACGATGCTGTTTGTATTCCTCTTCTGCGTTATTTTGCTGTTTCATTCCGTACAGCAGAATCGCTATAACACGGCTTCGCAATTAGAAAGTATTGCGCGCTCGGTGCGCGGCCCACTCTCAGCTTCTATCCTGAAAGGGGATATCCCCGAAGCGGAAAGTATTTTAAAACGCATTCAGCCTGCCGGTATTGTCAGCCGGGCGGATGTGGTGTTACCTAACCAGTTCCAGGCACTGCGGATGAGTTTTATCCCTGAACGGCCCGTCCCAATGATGGTTATGCGCCTGTTTGAGCTGCCGGTACAAATCTCGCTACCCGTTTATTCGCTCGAACGACCAGCCAACCCCCAGCCGTTAGCTTATCTGGTGCTGCAGGCGGACTCATACCGCATGTATAAGTTCGTGATGAACTGGGTGGCTACGTTAGTAACTACTTACTTACTTTTGACGCTCATTCTGAGCGTGGCGCTCACCTGGTGTATTAACCGGTTGATTGTTCACCCCTTGCGTCACATCGCCAGGGAGCTGAATAACCTTTCGCCACAGAATCAGGTGGGACACCAGCTTGAGCTGCCACGCCTTCATCATGACGATGAGATAGGCATGCTGGTGCGCAGCTACAATATCAACCAACAGCGCATCCTGCGTCAGCAGGACGAGTTAAACAGCAGCGCCACGCGATTTCCGGTGTCGGAGTTACCCAACAAAGCGTTTCTGATGGCGCTGCTGGAGCAGACTGTTGCCCGCCAGCAGACAACGGCGCTGATGGTGGTTGCCTGTGAAACTCTGCAGGATACGGCGGGTGTGCTTAAAGAGAGCCAGCGCGAAGTGTTGTTGCTGACGCTGGTGGAAAAAGTGAAATCCGTCCTGGCACCGCGCATGGTACTGACCCAGGTGAGTGGTTATGACCTGGTGATTATTGCTCATGGTGTGAAAGAGCCGTGGCATGCCGTCACATTAGGTCAGCAAGTGCTCACTGTCATTAATGAGCGGCTGCCGGTTCAGGGTATCCAGCTTCGTCCGAGCGCCAGCATCGGGATTGCGATGTTTTACGGCGACCTGACGGCAGAACAGCTTTACCGTCGCGCGTTCTCGGCGGCCCAGACTGCCCGCCGCAAAGGGAAAAACCAGATCCAGTTCTTCGACCCGGAGCAAATGGAAAATGCGCAGCAGCGCCTGACCGAAGAGAGCGATATTCTCACCGCGCTGGATAACCACCAGTTTGCCATCTGGATGCAGCCGCAGGTGAATTTGCTGACGGGCGAGGTTAAAAGTGCCGAAGCGTTGCTGCGTATGCAGCAGCCGGATGGCTCGTGGGAGCTACCTGAAGGGTTTATCGAGCGTATCGAGTCCTGCGGCCTGATGGTTACCGTAGGCTACTGGGTGCTTGAGGAGTCGTGCCGCCAGCTTGCCGCCTGGCAGGCGCGTGGCGTGACCCTGCCGCTGTCGGTGAATCTGTCAGCCCTGCAGCTTATGCACCCGACGATGGTTTCTGAGATGCTGGAGTTGATTCATCGTTACCGGATCCAGCCCGATACGCTGATTCTGGAAGTGACGGAAAGCCGTCGCATTGACGATCCGAATGAGGCGGTCGCGATCCTGAAACCGCTGCGAAATGCCGGTATTCGTATTGCGCTGGACGATTTTGGCATGGGCTACGCCGGGTTGCGTCAGCTCCAGCACATGAAAACACTGCCGGTGGATGTCCTGAAAATTGACAAAGCCTTTGTTGACGGGCTGCCGGATGACAGCAGCCTGGTGCAGGCCATTATCCATATGGCACGCAGTCTCAACCTGCATGTGATTGCAGAGGGCATCGAGACGGAAGCTCAGCGCGACTGGCTGGCTGAAGCGGGTGTGGAAAGTGGACAAGGCTTTTTGTTTGCTCGCGCCGTCCCGTCGGATGTCTTTGAGCAACGGTATATTTCCAGCGCTGGCAATAACGCAAAAGTGTAATTTTGTTGCTGGCTTGTGCGAGTCAGCTCAAAGTTTTTAACATTTGTGTTTCAAAGTTGATGTTGGTTTATTTCTGTCATGTTTTACGGGTGTTATTTTAAAGCCGCAGGCTAACCATAACTTTATAAAGCCTGTGGTTTTTCTTCCCAAGGACACCCTATGAAAACCTCTCTCTTCAAAAGCCTTTACTTTCAGGTCCTGACAGCCATCGCAATCGGTATTCTGCTTGGCCACTACTACCCTGAACTGGGCGCACAAATGAAACCGCTTGGCGACGCGTTCGTTAAGCTCATCAAAATGGTTATCGCTCCGGTGATCTTCTGTACGGTGGTGACCGGCATCGCTGGCATGGAAAGCATGAAAGCGGTGGGTCGTACCGGTGCAGTTGCGCTTCTTTATTTCGAAGTGGTCAGTACCATTGCCCTGATTATTGGTCTGATTATCGTTAACGTGGTGCAGCCAGGTGCGGGCATGAACGTTGACCCGTCGACGCTGGACGCCAAAGCGGTCGCGGTTTATGCCGACCAGGCGAAGGATCAGGGCGTTGTGGCCTTCCTGCTGGACATTATTCCGGGTAGCGTCATCGGCGCATTCGCCAGCGGAAACATCCTGCAGGTGCTGATGTTTGCCGTGCTGTTTGGCTTTGCTCTGCACCGTCTGGGCAGCAAAGGCCAGCTCATCTTTAACGTGATTGAAAGCTTCTCGCAGGTCATCTTCGGCATCATCAATATGATCATGCGTCTGGCTCCGATTGGTGCCTTCGGTGCAATGGCGTTCACCATCGGTAAATACGGTGTGGGTACGCTGGTGCAGCTGGGTCAGCTGATTATCTGCTTCTATATCACCTGTATTCTGTTCGTGGTGGTGGTGCTGGGGTCAATCGCCCGCGCGGCGGGTTTCAGCATTTTCAAATTTATCCGCTACATCCGCGAAGAGTTGCTGATTGTTCTGGGCACGTCGTCCTCTGAATCTGCACTGCCGCGTATGCTCGATAAGATGGAAAAACTGGGCTGTCGTAAGTCGGTGGTGGGGCTGGTTATTCCAACGGGCTACTCATTTAACCTGGATGGCACGTCGATCTACCTCACGATGGCCGCGGTGTTTATCGCTCAGGCAACAAACAGCCATATGGATATTTTCCATCAGGTTACCCTGCTGGTGGTGCTCCTGCTCTCATCTAAAGGGGCGGCAGGTGTAACAGGCAGTGGCTTTATCGTGCTGGCGGCGACCATTTCGGCGGTGGGGCACCTGCCGGTGGCCGGCCTGGCGTTAATTCTCGGTATTGACCGCTTTATGTCTGAAGCCCGTGCGTTAACCAACCTGGTCGGTAACGGTGTGGCAACGGTGGTGGTGGCGAAATGGGTGAAAGAGCTGGATCACAAAAAGCTCAATGACACGTTAAATAATCGTCCGGCTGACGGCAAAACCACAGGTTTATCCTCTTAATCTCCTGATAAATGCCCGTATTCCCTTGTCGGGATGCGGGCTCCTGCGCATAATAACTGCTCATACCTGTCATAATTCGACAAGATTTTTTTTGGGTATATTTCACTTCTGACCGTGACGTTTTGTCGAACACGCGGTCTAATCGACGTGTTTTCATCGTCATCTTTTAGAGTGAAGCGCGTCGCGAGACACTCTTTTTAACCAGGAATGTTGATCAGGGGTTCACATGCAGGGCACAAAAATTCGACTCTTAACCGGCGGTTTGCTGATGATGGTAGCAGCCAGTTATGTGCAGGCAGATGCGCTCCAGCCAGACCCGGCCTGGCAACAAGGGACTCTGGCAAATGGTTTTCAGTGGCAGGTGTTAGCCACTCCCCAGCGTCCCAGTGACCGTATTGAAATCCGTCTGTCTGTGAATACGGGCTCCCTCACCGAAAGCTCTCTGCAGACCGGTTTTAGCCATTTTATTCCTCGGCTGGCGCTCACCCAAAGCGGCAGTTTGCAGGCAGTTCAGGTGCGTTCATTATGGCAACAGGCCATAGACCCAAAGCGCCCGCTGCCACCGGCGGTGGTCTCGTATGACTACACCATGTTTAACCTGAGCCTGCCGAATAACCGTAACGATCTGCTAAAAGAAGCACTGACGTATCTCTCTGATGCAACTGGCAATCTGGCGATTACGCCGGAAAGTATCAGCTATGCGCTGAGCAACAGCGACATGGTTGCAACCTGGCCTGTGGACACAAAAGAAGGCTGGTGGCGCTACCGCCTGAAAGGCTCAACGCTGCTCGGTCATGACCCGGCAGAACCGCTGAAACAGCCGGTCGATAGTGAACAGGTAAAAGCCTTCCACCAGAAATGGTACACCCCGGACGCGATGACCCTGATTGTGGTCGGAAATGTTGATAGTCGTGCGGTGGTTGAGCAGATCAACAAAGCGTTTGGCGATCTGAAAGGGAAACGTGAAACGCCTGCCCCTGTGCCGACGCTCTCTCCGCTGCGTGCAGAGCCTGTCAGCATCATGACAGATACCGTGCGCCAGGATCGTCTCTCCGTGATGTGGGACTCGGCCTGGCAACCTATCCGCGAGTCAGCCGCACTGTTGCGCTACTGGCGTGCCGACCTGGCACGTGAAGCGTTGTTCTGGCATGTTCAACAGACACTCAGTAAGAACAACGTGAAGAACATCGGTCTGGGCTTTGACTGTCGCGTGCTGTTCCAGCGTGCGCAGTGCGCCATTAACGTCGAATCGCCAGGCGATAAGCTGAATGCAAATCTGGGCGTGGTGGCCAAAGAGCTGGCAAAAGTGCATAAAGAGGGTCTGTCTGAAGACGAGTTCAACGCGCTGGTGGCGCAGAAAAAACTGGAGCTGCAGAAGCTGTTTGCAACCTATGCCCGTGCTGATACCGACATTCTGATCAGCCAGCGCATTCGCTCATTGCAAAATCAGGTTGTGGACATTGCGCCAGAGCAGTATCAGAAGCTGCGTCAGGACTTCCTGAACGGTTTGACCGTCGATATGTTGAATCAGGATTTACGCCAGCAGTTGTCGCAGGATATGGCGTTGATTCTGCTGCAGCCGAAAGGCGAGCCGGAATATGACATGAAGGAATTGCAGTCAACCTGGGATGGGATTATGACGCCGCTATCGAAGGCAACACAGCCTGCCGCGGTGGATGATTTACACCCGGATGCGACGGATATTCCGCAGGGGCAGTAACGTCCTTCTAACCCTCTCCCTGTGGGAGAGGGAAAGAGTGCGGGCATCAGCCCGCACCTTCGTTAAGCAGGCATCGCCTCACGCGGAATAATCGCCCCGCGATACTGAATCACCGTACTGGCCGTCAGGTGTCCACGCTGTGCCGCCGCCTCGGGCGTGCCACCCGTCAGGCGTACCGCCAGGTAACCCGCGCTGAATGAATCCCCCGCTGCGGTGGTATCAACCACTTTTTCTTTGGCCAGTTTCACCGCCGGAACCTCAATCACAGCATCACCCGCAATGGCGACCAGGCACGAATTCGCGCCGCGCTTAATCACCACTTCACTGACGCCCGCTGCCTGAGTCCGTGCGATAACCTCATCAACCGGTTTCTCGCCCCACAGGGCATCTTCATCATCGAGCGTTAAGAACGCGATATCAGTGCACTGCAGCATCTGCTGATAAACCTGCTGTGTCTCTTCGCGACTCGCCCACAGGCGCGGACGGTAGTTATTATCGAAAATCACCTTGCCACCATTGGCGCGGCATTGACGCAGTAACGACAACAGCTTTTCGCGGCTGGCCGGGCTGAGGATGGCCAGGCTAATCCCGCTCAGATAGAGATAGTCAAAGGTCGCCAGCTCTTCGCAGATGGCGGCTGCGGCGTCGCTCTCCAGCCAGTATTTGGCCGCTGCTTCGTTACGCCAGTAGTAGAACGTGCGCTCACCGGTGCTGTCGGTTTCAATGTAGTACAGACCCGGCAGACGGTTTTCCATGCGCTGAATCAGCGAGGTCTGAACATTTTCACTCTGCCATGACCCCAGCATCTGCTGGCTGAAACTGTCCGTTCCCAGCGCGGTAACGTAGTTCACGCTCAGTGCATCGGGGTTAACCTGGCGGGCAATATAAACGGAGGTGTTTAAGGTATCGCCACCAAAACCGCGGCTGACTTCCGTGCCCTTTTGGGACAGCTCAATCATACATTCGCCAATCACGGCAATTTTTTTAGACATAATCGTGAACCTGAACAGAGTAATTCGCAGTAGTCTGCGCTGAGTGAATTATGTGGTCAACTATATTAAAACAACGTTCCATTATTTTTTTTGAGCCAGCGCGTGTTCCAGGTCATTTCTGTCATCTTAATTTCGTTTTCCCGGTGAATTGAACATAAAGTTCTCAATTATCGCGCCGATAACCCAGTGACGAGTCCAGAAAGGCTATCCCAACAACAGGACATCTGAAATGAAGTCAGAGCAGGTTATCCAGCGGCTGAGCACTACGCCTGAGGCAAGTATTGAGAACTTGCAGGAGCATCGCTACTGGCTGCAATGTGAGCGAACGTACACCTATCAGCCGATCTACCGCACAGACGGTCGACTGATGGCGATTGAAATTCTGACGGTCGTTACGCACCCTTCGAACCCTTCGCAGCGTATCGCGCCAGATCGCTATTTTGCCGAAGTTGCCGTTCGCCAGCGTCTGGATGTGCTGGAAGAGCAGTTACGCATGCTGCTGACGAAACAAGCCTTTTTCGAGCGACACGATATCCTTGCCTCGGTGAACGTGGATGGCCCGACCCTGATGGCATTACGCCAGAATGCGAAATTACAGGAACTGATCGCCACCCTGCCGTGGATGCGTTTTGAGCTGGTGGAGCATGTCCGCCTGCCGCAGGATTCGTCGTTTGCCTCGATGTGTGAATTTGGCCCGCTGTGGCTGGATGATTTTGGCACCGGCATGGCGAACTTCTCTGCCCTCAGCGAAGTGCGTTACGACTACATCAAGGTGGCCCGCGATCTGTTTATCATGCTGCGCCAGACCCCGGAAGGACGAAATCTGTTCATGCTGTTATTACAGTTGATGAACCGCTATTGTCAGGGCGTCATTGTAGAAGGTGTTGAAACGCTGGAAGAGTGGCGTGATGTGCAAAACTCGCCCGCAGCCGCTGCGCAAGGCTATTTCCTCTCGCGTCCGGTTCCAATGGATACCCTGGATAGCGTGACCGTCATGTTGTAAAACAAGCTGTTTCCCATAATAGTTCGTGGTTTCTACGCGCTATTACCGGACACAGCGCCTCGTTTACCTGAATCACGGGTAATCCGGGAAGAAAAAAACGGCAACTCAGAAGTTGCCGTTTTGCGTTTATAACGACTGATGCCGTGTTTCATGTGTCAGAAGCAGAGCAATCAACGTCAGCGCGGCCATTGCTGCCAGATACACACCCACGTAGAACAGACCGTAGTTCGCCTGTAACCAGGTCGCGATGTAGGGCGCAACGGATGCACCCAGAATAGAAGAGACGTTATACGAGAAAGAGGCACCGGTATAACGTACTTCAGTCGGGAACAGCTCCGGCAGCAGCGCGCCCATTGGGCCAAAAGTCAGGCCCATCAGGCTCAGACCAATCAGCAGATATGCCATCACCAGCGCAGGGCTACCTGAGCCCAGCAGCGGCGGGAAGACGAACAGGGCGAACAGAATGATGAGCGTGGTGATCACAATCATGCTTGAGCGACGGCCAAATTTATCCGCCAGCAGGCCGGCAATCGGCACCATCACACCAAAACCGACAACCGCCATCATCAACATCCACAGTACTTCGTTACGCGGCAGACCCAGCCCAACTGGCGCAGCGGCGGTACTGAACGTCATTGAGTAGACGGTCATGATGTAGAACAGTGTATAGGTTGCCAGCATGATAAACGTGCCCAGCACGGTCACGCGGACGTGTTGGGTCAGCAGAGTACCCAGCGGCACTTTTACCTGTTTCTTCGCCGCAGCCACTTTGGCGAAAACCGGCGTTTCGTGCAGAGAAACACGCACATACAGACCAATCAGTACCAGAACGGCAGAGAAAATAAACGGAATACGCCAGCCCCAGTTCAAGAACTGTTCATCCGTCAGCAGCCAGGAGAGCAGCAGGAAAGTCCCGTTCGCAAAGAAGAAGCCAATCGGCGCACCCAACTGCGGGAATGAACCGTAAAGCGCACGTTTGCGCGCTGGGGCGTTCTCGGTTGCCAGCAGCGCTGCACCACCCCATTCACCGCCCAGTCCCAGCCCCTGACCAAAACGCGCCAGCGCCAGCAGTACGGGAGCCAGAATGCCGATGGCTTCGTAGGTTGGCAGCAGGCCGATCGCTACGGTGGAGATCCCCATCGTCAGCAGCGACGCCACCAGAGTGACTTTACGCCCAATGCGATCGCCAAAGTGACCAAACAGCGCAGAGCCAATGGGACGTGCAACAAAAGCGATAGCAAAGGTTGCCAGAGACTGTAGCGTGGCCGCCGTCGGATCGCCCTGCGGGAAGAAGATATGCGGGAAGACGATAACCGCTGCGGTGGCATAAATGTAAAAGTCGAAGAACTCAATGGCGGTGCCAATCAGCGATGCGACGACGACTTTATTGCGCGAGTTTACCGGAACGTGTTCCGCTCCGGCGTCGAGTGTAGTGGCTGTTGCTTGCATAATATTTTCTTATTTTTTGACGAACGAAAGCCATATTACGCACAGCAAAAGCGACATTTCAATCTGTAACAAAGTCGTGAATTGACGATAAAAGCAACAAAAAGCGGATAATGTTCAGGTCAGCAAAAACACTTCCATGAAATGCTTCACGATTTTTAAATATTAGATAATAAAACTGGTTTTTGGTTAAATAAAAGTTACGAGCTGGATTTATATGCTGAAATAGCGAATTGGGCTGAAGTTTTCAGCCCAGTGGCCCCATTACCGGTGCGTTTTTCCCGGCATACGAGGGTCATTTTTGTACTGTGCTGTCGCAATCCATGCTGCACAGAACAGCGTCAGGCGGGCGAAGAAGTAGAAGAATGCCATTAGCCCAAGCACCGAGCCAAAGGCTGCACCGGAAGGGGATTTAATCAGCAATGGCAGGGTATAGGTCATCACGATTTTAATGACTTCAAAACCGATTGCTGCAATTAACGTTCCGCGGATCAGGGCCTTCCTGTGCGGGCGATGGTGGGGCAAACGCCAGAAGATCCAGAAGAACAGAAGGTAGTTAGCGAAGATGGAAATCGCCAGTCCAATACCGTGCCAGGCAGGCTTCAGCCATTTGATGTCATCGAGCCAGAGCGCGGAGATAATCAACTGTTGTGCAGCGCCGGCGACAGAGGTAATCGAAAGCGTCACGATCAACGCGATGAGCAGACCAATCAGCGAAACAAAGTCGCGAAAATACTTAACCCAAATTTTCTCCTGATCCTGCGGCGTACGCTCCCACACATCGCGCGACTGGGCGCGAATGGCCTCGCGCAGGTTGCCCATCCAGTTAATACCGGAATAGAGCGCAATCAGCAGCCCCACCAGGCCAACGGTGGTGCGTTGTTGAATGGCGGTATTGATGGTGCTTTTGAGCGTGCCGGCGAGCGTTGGATCGCTGACGCTCATCAGGATTTTATCGAAGATGTCCTGAAGCAGCGTCGGGTGCCAGGCGAGAATAAAACCGGCGGCTGCAAATGACACCATCAGGATGGGGATCATGGAGAGAAATGAAAAGTAGGTGATAGCGGCTCCAAACTGATTACCCATGCGGTCGTTAAAACGTTCCGTCGCGCGTATCAGATGCGCAATCATGGGACGACGCTGAATTTTCTGCGCCGTACGGGTGACCGTTTTAAGCGCTTTTCCGGCTTTACCTGGGGCCATTTCCTGAGGGGGACGTTGCTGGTTGTTTTCCGACGTCACACGCGTTTCCTTATTCATCTGGTGAGGACTTTTTGAAATTATAACCTGCACCTAATCAACATAGGCTTTCATTAACACCGTTAGCCACTCCATAAACAGATGCACGCGGCGGGAGAGGTTACGACGATGGGGATAAATTAGCGAGACGGGCATCGGCTCTGCGCGATATTGCGGCAAGATCTCCTGTAGTTTTTTTGCCCGCAGGGAATCACGCACGCCAACGCGCGGTACCTGGATAATGCCCAGCCCGGCGATGCAGGCTGCGTGGTACGTTTCCGTGCTGTTGACCGTCAATACCCCGCCGGTTTTAATCCACTGCGTTGAGCTGCCATTATAATATTCAAAGCCTTGCGGGCGGGTACCCAGCGTGGCGGCGTAATGGATGACAGCGTGTGAACCGAGATCGCCCAGCGTTTCAGGATAACCAAAACGCGTCAGATAATCCGGGCTGGCGCAGTTAATCACCGACAGTTTACCCAGCGGGCGGGCGATAAGCCCCGAATCCTTCAGCGTACCCACGCGCACCACGCAGTCAAAACCTTCGCGAATGACATCCACCAGACGATCGCTGCTGCTGAGTTCCAGCTCAATCCCGGGATACTGCTGTAAAAACGCAGGCAGTTTTGGGATGACTAAATTTCGCGCAACGCCGACGGGCATATCAACGCGTAACCGTCCGCTGATGCTGGAGGGATCATGCTGGAACATACCGTCCAGTTCGTCGAGGTTTGCCAGAAGATCTTTTGCCCGTTCGTAATAGACCATACCATCCTGCGTCAGGCTGACACGGCGCGTGGTGCGGTGCAATAGCTGGGTGCCCAGCCGGTTTTCCAGCGCCTGAACCTGACGTGACACACTCCCTTTTGGCAGGCTCAGCGTCTCCGCCGCACGGGAAAAACTCTCCAGTTCCGCGACCCGAACAAACAACTGCATTGCGTGAATTTTATCCATAGGAAAAGCTCATTGTTGTTCAAGATGAAACAGTGAAGCGTTTATGGCTATCTTTATTGATTTTCTATCACCTAATAAGCTCTTTCTCAATCTCCATAACAGCCAAATTGAGGTTTCTTATGACTGAACGTATTGCATTAGTGACAGGTGGTAGCCGTGGTCTGGGTAAAAATGCGGCCTTAAAGCTGGCGGCGGACGGCACGGGAATTATCCTGACGTATAACAATAGTCAGCAGGAAGCGCTGGATGTTGTGCATGAAATTCAGGGAAAAGGTGTTAAAGCTGCGGCATTGCAACTTAACGTCGGTGATATTTCATGTTTCGATGTTTTCGCCCAACAGGTACAGGACACCCTGAAGGCCCTGTGGCAGCGTGATACGTTTGATTATTTATTGAACAATGCAGGAACGGGTTTATACGCGCCATATACCGGAACAACGGAAGCCCAGTTTGATGACGCGCTGAACATCCATTTCAAAGGACCATTTTTCCTGACGCAGTGTCTGTTGCCGCTGTTGCGCGACGGTGGACGGATCCTGAACGTTTCCAGCGGTCTGACCCGCTTTACTCAGCCAGGCTCTGGTACCTATGCGGCGATGAAAGGGGCGATGGAAGTGCTGACCCGCTATCAGGCAAAAGAGCTGGGTGCGCGCGGGATCGCCGTCAATATTATTGCCCCTGGGGCGATTGAAACCGATTTTGGCGGTGGACGCGTGCGTGACAATGCGGATCTCAACCAGCTTCTGGCCTCACAAACGGCTCTGGGCCGTGTGGGGTTGCCGGACGATATTGGTGATGCCATTGCCGCGCTGCTCAGCGATAAACTGGGCTGGATGAATGCACAACGTATTGAAGTGTCAGGCGGCATGTTCCTGTGATATCGGGTCTGAAGGGGAGGGAGCCTCTTCAGAATATACTCAAATCAGGTATGTCGAAATCCTTCCAGATTTAAATAACACCCGGTTAATTGTAACGTACCCATTCTTTGAGTTTTTTCTTAAATAGTACCTCTGTAGAATTTTCTCGCTATTCTCAGAGGAAAGAACCATGCGAGTAATCATGTTTGACAGGCAGTCAATATTTATTCATGGAACGATCGGTAGCCTTCAAAAATGTATTCCGGAAATAAATATTACGGGCACAAGTCAGACTGAAGAATTGTGGGAGCAGCTATCCGCATCGCCTTCCGCTATTGTCATGATTGACGGACGCTTTATTCAGGATGACGGCATGGCTCTGCTGGAAGCGCTCCTGTATCGCTTTCCGGCCACGCGCGTGGTGATGATGCTGGTGAAAAAAGAGGTCAGATGGGTAGAGCAGCTCATGCAGCGTAACGTGAGGGCAATCGTCCACCGCAACGCGGTTCCGGAGATGTTCTCCGCCGTGTTGGGCTCTGTATCAAAGGGGATGGTCTGTTTCCCCTGCGAATGGTTAAGTGTGTCTCAGCCATATCAGCATGAACTCTCCTTGTTGAGCGATCGCCAGCGTGAGGTACTGAAGTTGCTGGCGGCTGGGGAGTCGAATAAAGAGATCGGGCGCATTCTGAACATCAGTGCCGCAACGGTAAAAGCGCACCTGGAAGCCCTTTTCCGCCGCCTGGATGTTAAGAACAGAACGCAGGCCGCGATGTACTATACCCGGGCGATGGCCTGAAGAAGCTCTGGTGGCAGACGGGAGATGCCGCCAAAGCTGAATATCGTCGATACCAGTGAGTCATATTGCTGTTGGGTGAGGGGTTGCGGAAAATTTTCACCGATCAGCGCCTCACATAATTGAATATCGTCGTGCAACAAGTGTTCAGCCTGGGCAGGTGTGATAAGCCCACGAAAAATTTCCCCTTCGCGGATGACATGGCCGTATCCGATTACCCATACCCCCCGTTCATCACGATATTTTTCCTGGGAGAGTCCTTGTTGTTTTTTAATTAATGCAATGGCAGCAGAAGATATCTTCAGCATATGACCAGTCATATTCATTTCCTCTTAATAACGTTACTGTAGAGGAAACGAAGTCTGAGAAATATCCGCCAAATGGCCGTTGATCAGCGAATATTTATCCGGTATTCGTGCTTCAACAAACCAAACAGCCAGTCATTATGCCAGCGCCCGGCAAGGTAATAGTTTTCCCGCAGCTCGCCTTCAGGTTGAAAACCCGCTTTTTCCAGCAACCGTCTGGAGGCGATATTGCCTGCCGTTACGGTGGCGGTCAGCCGTCGGATGTTGCCTTGAGTGAATGCGAAATCACATAGTGCCTGGAGCGATTCAAAACCATAACCTTTCCCCTGTGCTACCGGGGCGAAGAGGAAACCGACTTCAGCGCAGTCCTGTTCCCGGTGAATATAGCCGGTTACACCTAGCGGCGTCTGGCTCGCCGTATCACGTACCACCAGGCAGAGCCAGTGCGCGCAGCCTGGTGTCCACGGCATCAGACGAGAATCGAACGCTTCACGGATTTCGGCCAGGGGGCGGTCTTGTGCGACAAAGCGCATAACGTCCGGGTCTTGCTGTAAGGCCAGAAAAAAGGGCCAGTCTTGTTCCTGCAGCGGTGAGCAGGTGAGGCGTGTGGTCGTGAAGGCAGGCATTCAGATTCTCCTGAGACATTTTCAATGATTATAGAGCTGTCACTTTATTTCAACAGAAAGTCAGGTATGTTTAACTGCGTATAAATAAAAGAAAAACGGCTGCTGCGTGCCGGGCCCGGATGTCTTCGTTGTCTCTGAAGGAAAATAATGACTCTCAGCGCATCACATCATATTCGCGAACAGTTCGAACACTGTCTGGCCGTCATTCGCCAGGCGTCTGTAGAGATACTGCTTCTTCTGAATGTACATGCTTCTGAAGGAAAAGATCCACGCTGGTTTCTGGAACAGCTGGACAGTGCCCGTCTGGGGCCGGGCGGATGGACTGCCGTTGCGAAGCAACTTAACCTGAATGATGCTGAGATGTCGGAGTTTACCCTGCAGTTACGCCTGTTGCAGCAGCGGGTTCCTCAGTATGAAAGCGGGCAGGATGTCAGTGAAAATCAGCTCATTGCGGCGATGCGCTTTGTGAACGCACTGGAACACCTGCGTTTGCAGCAACCCCTCCTGACCTACAGCACCGAACTGGCTCCCGGTAATGAGATCCAACAACAGCAGGCACATAAGCAGGTGCGTGCGATTGAACTGATGATCAAAGGGCTTATCCAGCAGGCATGGCCCGATCAGGTGCGGCTGAATAACCATCTCAAGACTTTGTTTAACGCTGACCGCGTACGTCGCTGGCTTAAGCTTGGCGAAATCAACGATGTCCTGAGCGGCATGATGTTCAGTGAGCTGGCGCAGATGCTGGTGGATAAAAAGGAGTTTAGCCGGTATTACGCCTCACTGTTTAGCGACCCGTCAATGCTGACATTACTGGTTGAACCGCGTAAGACATTGCAAACGTTCCTTGATGATATCCGGCAAATCCGCAACAGTATTACCGTACAGCAGGCGTTAAGTTCGGCGCAGATCCTGCTGCTGGATAACTACTATGCGCAGATCACCCGCCCCGTGCAGCGTGCTTTTGAAGAGGGGAGGACGCGCATTAACCCGGCGGGATTAATGGCGGTGGATGCCAGCGAGCTGCATGCTTTCTGGGAAAAGGCGCAGAAGATGGACCGGGTTACCGGCGGCGATCTGTTTGAAGTCCGCGACACGATTGAAAAGCCAACCCAGCGCGCGCCCCGAACGCCTGAACAACGTGAGCAGCTTATTTCCGGCATGTTATGGGGAGCAGTTGGGGTGATGATCATCGCGATTGCCGTGGGGGGATTCTGGCTGGTGACCGGCAGCAGTAAACCTCAGCCAGCGCTCGTGAATGCGGCAGAAACCTCTCAGCCTCAGGAGATGCGCGAAACACCTTCCTCGCGTGAGACGCTGACGCGCATGGGGGTGACCTGGGACGAGAATAATTTCCGTTCAGCCATCAACCGCAACGATACCCGCATAACGCAGCTATTTTTACAGGGCGGGATGGACTGGAAGCTGTCCTGGACAGAAGAGGCGATGTCGGCAGAGCATGACGACGTGCTTGAACTGATGCTGCACTATCGGCAAAACATGGTGGAGGAAAAGCCGTGCCGTCGCTTTATCAATACGCTTGGCCACGCCATGTCTGATGGTGAATCTCTGACTGCAATACGTAAAGAGTATCTGAAAGCGTTTTGTACCGTGCCTGCCGTGGTGAAGCGCCAGCAGCATGATGCCGATATGGCAACGCGCCGTGCGCAGTCACAACCGGATGCCACCACGAAAAAATGGCAGTCCATTCAGACTGCCATTTATGAGGTGATTCGCTAATATACCCCTCTCCCCGGTTCTGACCCTCTGGGAGAGGGTCAGGGTCGAGGCTCCCCGTACAACCCAATCAACCGTCGAACCACACCATTGGTCCAGCCGAAACCATCCTGTAGCGGATACTCACCCCCACCGCCTTCACGTGGTGTACTGCTGGCGATGTGGTACTTCTCAATCAGCTTGTGGTGCGTTTTATAGAAGAGGTTCACCGTCTGGAGCCAGCTCCAGGCGATCTCATCACCCAGTGTGTCGTTGCCATACTGTTTGAACCCCTGAATCGCCATCCACTGCAGCGGTGCCCAGCCATTGGGTTTATCCCACTGTTCGCCGGTTTCGTACTCGGTTGCCATAATACCGCCTGGTGTCAGCAGACGCGCTTTAACGGCATCAGATAGCCGTTCTGCCTGCTCATGCGTGGCCATACCGACATACAGTGTCACAATGCTGGCCGCAGAGAATAACGCCATCTCTTCGCGTCGCCAGTCGTAATCACGGTAGCAGCCATGCTCCTCATCCCACAGATAGCGGTTCACCGCCGCACGTCGATCGGCTGCTTTCTGGCGGAACTGTTCAGCGGTCTCTTTATCCCCTTTTGACGCCGAAATATTGGCGATCGCGCTTTCCAGCTTGAACAGGAATGCATTCAAATCAATGGGGATAAACTGCGTCGTGCGGATGCTGGCAAGCCGACCGGGATCGCGCAGCCAGCGGGAAGAGTAATCCCAGCCGGAAGCCGCGCCAGCTCGCAGATCGCGGTAGACTTCATTCGGTGGACGACCGGAATGGCGGGCCGTCTCTACGTCCTCAATCCAGGATTCATCGCGCGGTGTGTCACGATCATCCCAGTAGCGGTTGAGCATTGAGCCGTCTGGCATACGTACCACATGGCGATAGGCCTGGTTCAGCAGCAGCGACTCCGCGCCATCCATCCAGAAGGCGTACTCCATTTTCAGGTGTTCCAGATAGCGTTTCGCGCCACGCACGCCGTCCTCCTCGAACAGCTCGACCATCAGGGCAAAGACCGGGGGCTGAGAACGGCTGAGATAATAGGTTCGGTTACCGTTGGGGATGTGTCCGTAGCGCTCAATCATCCACGCGAAGTTATCCGCCATACACTTCAGCAGATCGTCCCGACCACTTTCCGCCAGCCCCAGCATGGTGAAGTAGGAGTCCCAGTAGTAGGTTTCGCTGAAGCGCCCGCCGGGGACGATATAGGACTGTGGCAGCGGTAACAGGGATGACCAGGGAATATGGTCCTGCGGCTCACGCGTCAGTACCGGCCACAGGCTATCAATATGCTCCCTGAGCGACAGCCCTGGGTCAGAGACGTATTCGGTCGAGAGTGATTCCGGCATCCAGAAGTGGTTCTCCACGAACTGGCGCAGGTCAAAATCCCGGTGGCGTTTCACCTTGCGGTAGCGGATCAGGATATCCAGAGGATCCTTCTTCGGTGCACAGTCGGGGAAGGTTTTGCTATCCGTAAAAAGCCGCGAGGACTGCACATGTTCGAACAACTCAAGATAGCGATCGGCAGGGGTCAGGGCATCCGAGGCGGGCAACCCCTCAATCATTTCGGGTTCCGGCTCCGCCTCAATCATTTCATCCAGTTTCAACTCGCAGGGATCGGTTTCGTAACGCAGCTCTTCTGCAACCCCGAATTCGATGTTTTCGGCAGCGTGGAGTTTCTGGCTGAACATAGTGATAAAGACCTCCGGTTGTGTGTTCGTATAGACAGGTTGTTCCGGGTGTCTGTTAAGCGTAGACATTCGCTTCGGTGTCTGGGGAGTGAAACGTGCGCTTGATCACATTTCGCTGTGGCGGCGTGGTGAACGTTATTTTTTATAGTTCATTGATATGCAAAAACAAATGGGAATTGAGGCTCACTATCCGGGAGAAAAAATTCAGACCATTCGTTTTGCAACGAGTGATGTATGTTCACGATGCCTTCCGGTACAGCGGCATCGTGAACATCGCGTCTAAAGGCTTTGTTTTAGACGCCTGCTGATAGGTTCAAACTCCTCAGTGGAGTGGCGTTCAAGCGTATCAGGGGTGTTATCGTCGATGGCTTTCCAGTAGGACCACGGAACCGGTTTTTTGCCTAGCTCATAGTCCATCGCATCCCAGGCATCTTCCCTGAAGGAATAAAAAGCCCAGTGCGCATTATGCTTGTCGAGAACGGTCAGGACATCGCTCAGCCACTGCTTACAGCCCTGCAACGTGCGTACGCAGCCAAACTCACCGGCGACAACCCGGTTTGCCGGAACGCCGTGTTGTTTAGCCCAGACGAAGGGGGCGCTCATCCAGCGATCTATTGCTGCTGCATCCCATTTCACCTGTTTGCCACCAAATGTGACCATGCCGGGGTACTCATACGGCACTTTGCGGCGCGCATTCGGGGCGCTGGTAAATTCATACGGCTCATACATGTGGAAGCTGTACAGAACCCGTTTGTCATTAAGCGCTGCAGGCCAGCCAGAAAAGCCGCGCGCGGAGCCGTACCAGCCTCCGTCGACCATGATCGGCGTGGTCGCGTCGACCTGACGGATGGCGGCAATAATCTGATTGTAGAGTTCAGGAAGGTTGCGTGCCGTGTTTGCCTGCTGTTGATACCAGGTTTTCAGCGCCTCCGCGGAGGCTTGCTCGCTAATTTTGCCTTGCTTTTCCGGTGCGGGTTCATTGACCAGGTTCCAGGCGACAATGCCGGGTTCGTCCTTCAGCGCCAGCGCTAAATCGCGCCAGAACAGTGCCGCCTCCTGCCAGTATTTTTTGTCCTGCCAGATGCGGTCATCGAACTGGTTATGATTATTTTGCGACCAGCGCATACCGGGTAAGGAAAGCGGGGCAATGACGACCTTGAGCCCGGCGGCATGCGCCCGCCTGATGGACGCTTTCAGGGTGGCGAGATCGGCGGCTTGCAGCGTGCGGTAGCCGTCTGCATTGCCCATGAGAAAATCACGATCGGCTGGCTTCCATTTGTCGTAGGACAGACGAACCCATGTCGCGCCGTAGCCGCGCAGCGCCTCATAATACGCCTGTGTCGGTGGCAGGCGGTTAAAACTGTTTCCACCGTGCTGGGGGGTATCCCAGAAGGTGATGTCATTGGATGATGAGGCTGAAAAAGTGAAAAGAAGCAGGGTGATACCGATAAGCGCTTTCATCTCAATCCCTTTTAAGCGTGGCGATAATTTTATATTCATCAGAATGATGAAGTGTTGTATTTAAATTATCGAGTCCTATAAAAAAACTGGCCTGTTACGGCCAGTTTTTTTTGAGTGAAGCGCCAGACAACGAAAAGCGGTTAACGCATGGTCACAAACTCTTCCGCCGCAGTCGGGTGGATCGCCACGGTGTTGTCGAAATCTTTCTTGGTTGCGCCCATCTTCAGTGCTACGGCAAAGCCCTGCAGGATCTCGTCCATGCCGAAGCCAATACCGTGGATGCCGACAATCTTCTCTTCTGGCCCAACGCACACCAGCTTCATGCGGCATGGCTGACGGTGAGAGGTGACGGCGGTATACATCGCGGTGAACGCTGATTTGTACACTTTCACCTGGTCGTCGCCATACTGTTCGCGCGCCTGCGGTTCGGTTAAGCCGACAGTGCCGATGGGCGGATGACTGAAGACCACGGTCGGGATATTGCTGTAGTCCAGATGCTCGTTTGGCTTGTTGTTAAACAGGCGTTCAGAAAGACGACGGCCCGCTGCCACGGCAACCGGGGTCAGTTCAACGGCACCGGTGTTATCACCTACCGCGTAAATGCCCGGTACGCTGGTGTTCTGGAACTTATCGACAACGATATAGCCTTTGTCATTGGTTTTCACGCCCGTGACGGCCAGGTTGAAGTTGTCGTTGGCAGGCTCGCGACCAATCGCCCAGATCAGGCAATCGACGGTCTGACTACGGCCATCTTCCAGCTCCAGGGTCAGGCTACCGTCTGCATTTTTCACGACCGCTTTTGGCACGGCGTGAGTGTGCAGGGTTGGGCCTTCGGCATTCATCACTTCGACCAGCGTGTCGACGATCAGCGGGTCGAAACTGCGTAGTGGGGCGTGTTTACGTACGAACAGGTGCGCTTCTGCACCCAGACCGTTAATCACACCGGCCAGCTCCACGGCAATGTAACCCGCGCCAACCACAGCAACGCGTTTTGGTAGGGCAGGCAGCTCGAAGAAACCATCGGAGTCGATACCGTATTCCACGCCCGGAATATTCGGGTGGCTCGGACGGCCACCGGTAGCGATCAGGATGTGATCGGCGGTGATCGTCTCACCGTTCACTTCGACAGTCTTCGCGTCAACGAAACGGGCAAAGCCACGGATCACATCCACGTTATTTTTGCCCAGCACGTTGTCGTACGAGGTGTGAATACGGTCGATATAGGCGGTACGGCTGGCGATCAGCTTGTCCCAGTCGAAGTTATTGATGGTGGTGTCAAAGCCATAATCCGGGCCATACATATGAATAGCTTCACGGATTTGCGCGGCATGCCACATCACTTTTTTCGGTACACAACCCACGTTCACGCAGGTGCCGCCCAGCTCTTTGGCTTCAATCAGCGCACATTTCTGGCCATACATGGCCGCACGGTTGATGGAGGCGATGCCGCCGCTGCCGCCGCCGATTGCGATGTAGTCATAATGCTTAGTCATAGCTTTTATCCTTAATCGTGAATTGCCGCGATTGTATACCTGAAATCAATAGTTTCCACCGATGGCTGTGATTACTCTGGCACGATCCAACTGACGGTGGCATGACCGATACCCGTTGGTACCAGCTTTTTGTGCAGCCACGGCAGCACGCTGTTCATCTGCGCTTCAAGCTTCCACGGTGGGTTGATGACAATCATGCCGGAGGCGGTCATGCCGCGCTGGTCGCTGTCCGGACGTACGGCCAGTTCAATTTGCAGAATTTTGCGGATGCCGGTTGCTTCCAGGTCTTTGATCATGCGTTTGATTTGCGCGCGCAGCACGACCGGATACCACAGAGCATAGGTCCCGGTGGCAAAGCGTTTATAGCCTTCGTTGATGCCAGTCACGACGGCCTGATAGTCAGTTTTGATTTCGTACGGCGGGTCGATCAGCACCAGACCGCGACGGGAAACCGGCGGCAGCTTGGCTTTCAGCTGCTGGTAACCGTCGGCTTTGTCCACCCGGGCACGGCTGTCTTTCTGGAACTCAGAACGCAACAGTGGGAAATCACTCGGGTGCAGTTCGGTCAGTTGCAGGCTGTCCTGCTCGCGCAGCAGCTGGCGCGCAATCAGTGGGGAACCTGGGTAGTAGCGCAACTGGCCGCTGCGGTTGAAGTGTTCCACTACGCCGATATACGGTTCCAGCTCGGCTGGCAGGTCATCCTGTTGCCAGATACGGGCGATCCCTTCGAGATACTCACCGGTACGCTCGGCATGCTCGCCGCTCAGCTGATAACGACCCGCGCCCGCGTGGGTGTCCAGATAGAGAAACGGTTTATCTTTCTCTTTGAGCGCTTCAATGATCAGGCTCTGAACGGTGTGTTTGAGGACGTCGGCGTGGTTGCCTGCGTGAAAGCTGTGGCGATAACTGAGCATGGGTAATGATATTCCGCTGAAATGACGATTTGCCACAGTTTACAGCAGAACGGCACAGATTACCCGTAGGCCCGGTAAGCGCAGCGCCACCGGGCGCATTTCCGCCACGCTTAGCATTGAAATTCACTACACTTAACCCCATTCTAGAATCAATATGCCCAGCGCCGGATGCGCGCTTCATTCATCTTATTCAACAGGACTGCGTTTATGACCAATCCATTACTGACGCCTTTTTCGTTGCCGCCGTTTTCTAAAATCCTTCCTGAACATGTTGTCCCGGCCGTGACGCAATCGCTGGCCAGCTGTCGTGCGGCGGTAGAAAGCGTGGTGGAGCAGGGGGCTCCGTACACCTGGGAAAATCTGTGTCAGCCGCTGGCAGAAGTGGATGATGTGCTGGGGCGTATTTTCTCCCCGGTGAGCCACCTGAATTCGGTGAAAAATAGCCCGGAACTGCGCGAAGCCTACGAACAAACTCTGCCGCTGCTCTCTGAGTACAGCACCTGGGTCGGTCAACACGAAGGGTTATACAAAGCTTACCGCGACCTGCGCGATGGCGATCACTATGCATCGCTGAATACTGCGCAGAAAAAATCAGTTGATAATGCCCTGCGTGATTTTGAGCTGTCCGGGATTGGCCTGCCAAAAGAGAAGCAGGTCCGCTACGGTGAAATCGCGGCGCGCCTGTCTGAGCTGGGCAACCAGTACAGCAACAACGTGCTGGATGCCACGATGGGCTGGACGAAACTGATTACCAACGAAGCTGAGCTGGCCGGTATGCCGGAAAGTGCGCTGGCGGCGGCGAAAGCCCAGGCCGAGGCCAAAGAGCAGGAAGGTTTCCTGCTGACCCTGGATATCCCAAGCTATCTGCCGGTGATGACCTACTGCGACAACCAGGCGCTTCGCGAAGAGATGTACCGCGCCTACAGCACGCGTGCGTCAGATCAGGGGCCGAATGCGGGCAAATGGGACAACAGCCCGGTGATGGCAGAAATCCTCGCGCTGCGTCACGAGCTGGCACAACTGCTGGGCTTTGAAAGCTATGCCTTCAAATCCCTCGCCACCAAAATGGCCGAGAACCCACAACAGGTGCTCGATTTCTTAACCGACCTTGCCAAACGTGCCCGTCCGCAGGGTGAAAAAGAGCTGGCCCAGCTGCGTGCCTTCGCGAAAGCGGAGTGCGGTGTGGATGAGCTGCAGCCGTGGGATATCGCGTACTACAGCGAAAAACAGAAACAACACCTTTACAGCATCAGCGACGAGCAGCTGCGCCCGTACTTCCCGGAAAACAAAGCCGTTAACGGCCTGTTTGAAGTCGTGAAACGTATCTACGGCATCACGGCTAAAGAGCGTACTGATATCGACGTCTGGCATCCGGATGTGCGTTTCTTCGAGTTATATGACGAGAAAAACGAGCTGCGCGGCAGCTTCTATCTGGATCTTTATGCGCGTGAGAACAAGCGCGGCGGAGCGTGGATGGATGACTGTGTCGGCCAGATGCGTAAAGCCGACGGTTCATTGCAAAAGCCGGTTGCTTACCTGACCTGTAACTTCAACCGCCCGGTGAATGGCAAACCTGCACTGTTCACCCACGATGAAGTGATCACCCTGTTCCACGAGTTCGGTCACGGTCTGCACCATATGCTGACCCGTATCGAAACCGCAGGCGTGGCGGGTATCAGCGGTGTACCGTGGGATGCGGTCGAGCTGCCAAGCCAGTTTATGGAAAACTGGTGCTGGGAGCCGGACGCGCTGGCGTTTATCTCCGGTCACTTTGAAACGGGCGAACCGCTGCCGAAAGAACTGCTGGAGAAAATGCTGGAGGCGAAAAACTACCAGGCGGCGATGTTCATCCTGCGTCAACTGGAGTTCGGCCTGTTCGACTTCCGTCTGCATGCCGAGTTTAGCCCGGAGCAGGGGGCGAAAATCCTCGAAACCCTGGCTGAGATTAAAAAGCAGGTTGCCGTTATTCCAGGACCAACCTGGGGCCGTTTCCCGCACGCGTTCAGCCATATCTTCGCAGGTGGCTACGCGGCAGGTTATTACAGCTACCTGTGGGCCGACGTACTGGCGGCGGATGCCTTCTCTCGCTTCGAAGAAGAGGGGATTTTCAACCGCGAAACCGGTCAGTCGTTCCTCGACAACATCCTGACTCGCGGTGGTTCCGAAGAGCCTATGGTGCTGTTCAAACGCTTCCGCGGCCGTGAGCCACAGCTGGACGCGATGCTGGAGCATTACGGAATTAAAGGCTAATTGCTACGTGAAGATCTGCTTAGTCGATGAAACAGGCACCGGAGACGGTGCCTTATCTGTTCTGGCCACCCGCTGGGGACTGGAACATGATGAAGAAAACCTGATGGCGCTGGTGATGACACCGGGGCATCTGGAATTACGTAAACGCGATGAACCGAAGCTTGGCGGGATTTTTGTCGATTTTGTTGGCGGGGCAATGGCGCACCGGCGCAAATTCGGCGGTGGCCGCGGCGAAGCGGTCGCTAAAGCGGTTGGTATCAAGGGGAGCTATCTGCCGGACGTGGTCGATGCGACGGCGGGACTGGGGCGTGATGCGTTTGTGCTGGCGTCGGTGGGCTGCCGCGTGCGGATGCTGGAGCGCAATCCGGTGGTCGCGGCGCTGCTCGACGATGGGCTGACGCGTGGCTACGCTGACCCGGAAATCGGCTCCTGGCTACAGGAGCGTTTACAGTTGATCCACGCCTCCAGCCTGACGGCGCTGACGGATATCACCCCGCGCCCGCAGGTGGTCTACCTTGACCCGATGTTCCCGCATAAGCAGAAAAGCGCGCTGGTGAAGAAAGAGATGCGTGTGTTTCAGTCGCTGGTGGGGCCGGATTTGGACGCGGATGGTTTGCTGGAGCCTGCCTGCCGGTTAGCAACAAAACGGGTCGTCGTGAAACGCCCTGACTATGCGCCACCGCTGGCTGACGTCGCCACGACGAATGCGGTGGTGACCAAAGGACACCGGTTTGATATTTATTCCGGTACGCCGGAATAAAAAAAGCCGGGTGGCGGCTTCGCCTTACCCGGCCTACGTCTTCAAACGTGCCCTCTCCCTGGGGAGAGGGCACGTTTGACTTACTCGTCTTCTTCGTCACGCAGTGGAACAATCAGCATATCTACGTGAACGGTGTTGATCAGCTGACGCGCTGAGGACATCAGTTTGCTCCAGAAGTCCTGATGATGACCGCAAACCACCAGATCCATATCGTACTTCTTAATCGCATCAACCAGTACCTGGCCCAGGTCACCGCTGCCGCTTAAGGTTTCGGTGATGGGGTAGCCTGCGTTGGTGGACAACTCGCTCAGTGCGTGGTGTGTCTCTTCGGAGATGCGTTTTTGCATATCGCCAAGATTGACATCGATCAGACCGGTATAGAGGTCGGAGTAATTCACATCAACGTGAATAAGAGAAACTTTCGCGTTGTATGGGCGTGCCATGGATACTGCTTTATCAACCAGCACTTTGCTCTCCGGGGAGAGGTCTACCGCGATGAGAATGTGTTTGTAAGCCATAGTGTTACTCCTTCCTTAAGTTATCGATGACTAAAAGGGAAAGCCGTCGTCTGATGCTTAATTACGGCTCAGTTAAACAAAATTTTCAAGCTTTGGTGTTGATAACGATTAACCTTGTGGCAAAAAAATTAACGGATCTCCTACACTATTTAATGAGCCGTTCGGATATTAAAACGCGAACCGGATCGACTTTTGAGTCATTCTTTCACTGAACTGTCTGTCAGGGCATTGGGTGCGGTAGCTCAGAAGCCTTGCTTCGTGGGCGGACGCCGGGGAGGATGTATGATTAGCACCGTCGCATTGTTTTGGGCACTGTGCGTGGTTTGCATAGTGAATATGGCGCGCTACTTCTCATCGTTACGTGCGCTGTTAGTGGTACTTCGTGGTTGCGATCCGTTGCTTTATCAGTATGTGGACGGTGGAGGTTTCTTCACCTCGCATGGACAGCCCAGCAAACAGATGCGTCTGGTGGGGTATATCTATTACCAGCGCTACCGCGACCATCACGATGAAGAGTTTATCCGTCGTTGTGAGCGCTTGCGTCGTCAGTTCATTCTGACCAGTGCGCTGTGTGGCCTGGTCGTGGTCAGTATGATTGCATTGATGATTTGGCACTGAGCACAAAAAAAAAGCGGGTCAGTTTCCTGACCCGCTTTTTTGTCGCCTTCAGCCGATTAAATCAGCTTCAGTGCAATCCAGTACAACCCGCCAGACAGCAGGATGGAGGCCGGAAGGGTAAACACCCAGGCCATCAGGATATTGGTCACGGTTTTGCGCTGCAGACCGCCGCCGTCGACAATCATCGTACCCGCTACCGAAGAGGAGAGTACGTGGGTCGTGGAAACAGGCATACCGGTGTAGCTCGCCAGACCGATAGAGACCGCCGCCGTCATCTGCGCGGACATACCCTGCGCATAGGTCATGCCTTTCTTACCAATCTTCTCGCCGATGGTGGTCGCCACACGACGCCAGCCAATCATCGTACCGATACCCAGTGCCAGTGCGACAGCCATGATGATCCAGATTGGCGCGTACTCAATGGTATTGAGCATATCGCTTTTCAGTTTCTTCAGCAGTCGCTGGTCGTCTGCATTGACTTCCGGCAGCTTCGCGACTTTATCCGTTACATCAGAGATGCAAAGCATAATACGACGCAGCTGACCGCGCTGTTCAACGGAAAGTTTGTCATAACTTTCGATATCACCCAGTATGCCTTTCGCACGTTCCAGCGCGTTAATTGCATTCGCCGGGTGGCAGTGGAACTCCGTCGGTGTGGTCGTTGTGCCCGCGTCAGGAGACGGGATCAACTGGTCAACGCCGGTCGCTTTCTTCAGCAGTTCAGGGTGCTGCTGGAAGTAAATTTCGACGTTGTTCACCGCATCACGCGTACGGGTGATTTCGTAACCGGAGGCATTCATGTTGACCACGAAACCCGCCGGAGCGACACCAATCAGCACCAGCATGACCAGACCAATGCCTTTCTGACCGTCGTTCGCGCCGTGTGAGAACGACACGCCGATAGCGGAAAGGATCAGAGCAATCCGTGTCCAGAAAGGTGGCTTTTTCTTGCCATCTTTCTTTTCACGCTCAGCCGGCGTCAGGTGAATACGGGAGCGTTTTTTAGTATTGCTCCAGTAACGACGCAGAATGAAAATCAATCCACCTGCAACCACCAGACCCACGATAGGGGAAACGATGAGTGAGGCAAAGATCCCCAACACTTTCGGGATGTTTAACGCATCAACAACCGATGTACCGGTCATCAGGGCATTGGTTAACCCGATACCGATAATCGCGCCGATGAGGGTGTGAGAACTGGATGCAGGCAGGCCGAAATACCAGGTACCGAGGTTCCAGATAATTGCAGCAAGCAGCATTGAGAACACCATAGCAAGGCCATGGCCAGAACTAACGTTAAGTAGCAGATCCGTTGGCAGCATATGCACGATGGCATAAGCAACGCTCAGTCCGCCCAGGAGGACACCAAAAAAGTTAAATACCGCCGCCATAACGACCGCGACTTGCGATCGCATTGCGCGAGTGTAAATAACTGTTGCAACTGCGTTTGCAGTGTCGTGGAAGCCGTTGATCGCTTCGTAAAACAATACAAAAATCAGAGCAAGCAAGAGTAAAAGCCCGGTATGTAAATCCAGGCCAGCAAACAAATGTAGCATAGGACGTTACGCCATTTTGAGGACATGAACGCGGCGCATTATCCAGGACAAACGGGTAACGGGCAAAGTGAAATCTAGCTTTTTTTTGATATTCCTTCGGCTTTGTCAGGGGAAGGTAAAGAAATATATTTTATTTTTCAATAAAATGACTGAAATCCGGGTTATTTACGCTGGTGCGACCACAGAGGAAACTTTACAATCCGCGGCAACTAACAAAGAGGGTTTTGACGTGGAAAGGTTTGATGCCGTTGTAATAGGTGCCGGTGCGGCGGGTATGTTTTGTGCGGCGATGGCCGGGCAAGCGGGCCGTCGTGTGCTGTTGCTGGATAATGGTAAAAAACCGGGCCGCAAGATCCTGATGTCGGGCGGCGGGCGTTGCAACTTCACTAACCTTTATGTCGAACCCGCGGCCTATTTGAGCCAAAACCGTCATTTTTGCAAATCTGCGCTGGCGCGTTATACCCAGTGGGATTTTATCGACCTGGTGGGTAAGCACGGCATCGCATGGCATGAAAAGACGCTGGGTCAGCTGTTTTGTGACGACTCCGCGCAGCAGATTGTCGACATGCTGGTGGCCGAGTGTGAAAAGGGCGGTGTGGTAATGCGTCTGCGTACGGAAGTGCTGGACGTGACCCGCGACGATCAGGGTTACACGCTGCACCTGAACGGTGAAAGCGTCAGCGCCGATAACCTGGTGATTGCCAGTGGCGGTCTTTCCATGCCTGGGCTGGGTGCCTCGCCATTTGGTTACAAAATTGCTGAGCAGTTTGGTCTGAAGGTACTGCCAACACGCGCGGGTCTGGTGCCGTTCACGCTGCATAAACCGCTTCTGGAACAGCTCCAGACGCTTTCTGGCGTCTCGGTTCCGTCGGTGATTACCGCGGAAGACGGTACGGTGTTCCGTGAAAATCTTCTCTTCACTCATCGTGGCCTCTCTGGCCCTGCGGTGCTGCAAATCTCAAGCTACTGGCAGCCGGGTGAGTTTGTTGCGGTTAACCTGTTACCCGATTGCGATCTGGATGCATTCCTCAACGAACAACGTACCGTACACCCGAATCAAAGCCTGAAAAACACCCTGGCGATGCAGTTACCGAAACGGCTGGTGGAGTGTTTGCAGGTTTTGGGGCAGATCCCGGATGTCTCGCTCAAACAGCTCAATAGCCGTGAACAGCAGAGCCTGGTCGAAACGCTGACCCACTGGCGCGTCCAGCCAAACGGTACTGAAGGCTATCGCACAGCAGAAGTGACGCTCGGCGGGGTCGACACGCATGAGCTTTCTTCGCGCACGATGGAGGCCCGCAACGTGCCAGGTCTCTATTTCATTGGTGAAGTGATGGACGTCACCGGCTGGCTCGGTGGGTATAACTTCCAGTGGGCATGGGCAAGTGCCTGGGCGTGTGCGCAGGCGCTGGCAGAAAAATAATAACCTTGAGCAATTATTGCACCAACTTTATCCCCCGGTTCCACTAAGCTTCGACTCAGCGAAACAATTTCAGATGCCCCGATGCGTTCGCGGGGCAATCCTCTTTTCCGGTCAGAGCACTCCCCATGATATTACTCAGCATCACTATTTTGCTTACCCTTACCGTGGTTATCCATTCGCTGTGGATGTTTTGTGTTTTAAAATTCATCAACCTGGAGGTGGGTTCTGCCATACGCGTTGTATTACGCAATGTCGGCATTGTCATTTCAATGATCTTCGCCCATCTTCTTGAAGCCGGGCTTTTCGCCGCGTTTTACTTTGTGGTTGAGGCATTTAACGACTGGAACACCAGCTTCTATTTTTCTCTGGTGAGCTACGCGACGGTAGGATATGGCGATGTCACCTTACCCTTGCACTGGCGGGTTATTGGTGGCCTGGAAGGGCTGGTGGGAGCGTTGATGGTGGGATGGTCTGTGGCGGTGCTGGTCGGGGTCCTTCAGCGTTTACGTGGGATGAGTACCTAAACGACAGATGCGCTACCCCCGGGTAGTAAGGTAAAGTACATCTCCTTGCGCAGCCGATATGGCTGCGGATTTGAGGGTGAAGAGGCTGATAAACAGCCCGCCCTTTTCAATTACTGGCGTATGCCAGTCTGCATGGTGTTGTGTTTTGTCTTCCAAAAGGGTTGTGTATGTCAGCTGCTCATCTCGGTTTCCCGACTGAAACCGTTGTTGTCTTTGTTGTGATGGCCGTTGGGGCGATGTTTATCGACCTCTTCATGCATCGTCATGACAAACCTGTCTCACTGAAAAGCGCCGCGATGTGGTCCATTTTTTGGTTCACGATGGCAATGGCGTTTGCCGGGTTCCTGTATGTTCACCACGGTGCAGAGATGGCAAGCCTGTTCCTCACCGGTTACGCGCTGGAGGAAGTGCTCTCCGTCGATAACCTGTTTGTGATGATGGCGATTTTTGCCTGGTTTGGTGTGCCGGATAAATACCGTCACCGCGTCCTCTACTGGGGCGTTCTGGGGGCGATTGTCTTCCGCGGTATCTTTGTTGCCATTGGCACCAGTCTGTTGAGCCTGGGCCCTTACGTTGAGGTGGTTTTCGCGCTGATCGTTGGCTGGACGGCCGTGATGATGCTCAAACGCAATGAAGAGAGTGATGAAGTTGAAGATTACTCCGGTCATCTGGCCTATCGGCTGGTGAAGCGCTTCTATCCTGTCTGGCCGAAAATCAGCAGTCATGCCTTTATTCTGACCCAGAAAGAGGTTGATGCGGAGCTTGAAAAGCCAGAGAACCAGGATGTGATGGTCGGGCGCATGAAGAAGGCGAAGCGCTACGCAACGCCGCTGTTGCTCTGTGTGGCAGTAGTGGAACTGTCTGACGTGATGTTTGCGTTTGACTCAGTACCGGCCATTATTGCCGTCAGCCGTGAACCGCTCATTATCTATAGTGCAATGATGTTCGCCATTCTTGGCCTGCGAACCCTCTACTTCGTGCTGGAAGCGCTGAAGCAGTATCTGGTGCATCTGGAGAAAGCGGTGGTGGCGCTGTTGTTCTTCGTGGCCTTCAAGCTGGGACTCAATGCGACCGATCACTTCTGGCATCACGGTTACAGCATTGATGCCACGGCAAGCCTGTTTGTGGTACTTGGCGTGCTGGCACTGGGAATTATTGCGAGTGTCATGTTCCCGGGAAGGGAAGAGGCCTGAGGTAAGTTGCCCTCTCCCCGTGGGAGAGGGCAGCAGACCGCACCGGATTAACCCTTGAGCGGCGAATTCTTGCGCTTGCGCGGAGGGTGGAAATGCCGCCAGTGTGGATCCTGTGCGGCCGCCAGCAGTTCGTGGTCGCCACGGGTATCCCCCCAGGCGCGCAGGTGGTAATCGTTCAGATTGCCGTACACCTTTTCCAGCCTGGCCACCTTCTGAGCACAGCGGCAGTTGTTACCCGTGATACGCCCGGTCAGCTTACCGTTTTTGACTTCCAGCTGTGTCCCAATCAACTTAATACCAAGCTTATCGGCCCACGGCTGGAGCACCAGCGCCGGGGAAGCGGAACAGATAGTCACTTCCGCACCGGAATTAACCTCCGCTGCAACGGCCAGCACGCCCGCAGGGCGCATCAGCTTATCCCAGTATTTTTCGCAAAACGCTTCAGCCTGCTGACGTAACCAGTGTTCATCCACGCCCGTCAGGAACGTTTTAATCAGCACTTCTTTCAGCTCATCGCGCGTCAGTTTGCGGCGTACACAATGGAGCGTCGGTAACGCCATGCGCACCAGTCGGCCCGCGAAGTAACGTTTACCAAAGGCAAAGCGCAGGAAAGGGATAAAGCTGTCGTGGTGCGTCAATGTGCCATCAAAGTCGAAGACAGAGAGCACGTTGGACTTCGCTACTGCCTCGTCGGCAATCATATTGGTCATAAATACGTCTTAGCTGAAATACACATTCTGCTTAATAGTTTACCTGTTTTACCCCGACAGTCCTTCGATCACGTGCATTTTTTTATCAATCTTGCGACCCCGGAATGAGTCCAGTTTTGGTCTCGATAAAGATTGGGTGAAAAATGAGCTGCCCATATTATAACCACATCGAAAGATATTTCGGGGGAACATTGGCCTCCACAGGTAAGGAAAAATTCACTCACTGTTTCTTTTGTTATGACCTTCAGACTTCTTATTTCAGTACTTTCGTTAAGTTTTGCATCGTTTTCTGCATTGAGTTTTCAACTGCCTGTGTCGATGTTATCAATGAACAGCGACCTGGCGATCTCTCCAGCGAAGGCCGCGCTGGTTCATCAGGGATCTGGCCCGCTTCGCTCGCGTTTGCTGGATCAATACCAGAAATGGAAAGGCACTCACTACCAGTGGGGGGGCACTACACGTCACGGTGTGGACTGCTCCGCGCTGATGCAGCATTTGTTCAGCGATGCGGCACATCTTGATTTGCCGCGCACGACGAGCGAACAGATCCACCGCGGTGTACAGGTGGCGCAATACCGCCTGAAGGCCGGAGATCTGGTGTTCTTCCAGACTGGCCCGAACCGTAAACATGTGGGCGTCTATATTGGCGACAGCCAGTTTATTCACGCGTCGAGCAGCCAGGGGGTAACGGTTTCAACCCTGACCGATAACTACTGGCAAGAGCGTTATATTACTGCTCGCCGGGTGGCAGGCAGTGCAGCCTGACGGAACTCATTGATGAATATACGACAATCACTTTTGTACGCGGCTGCGGTGCGAACAATGACAGCATTATCGCCTGCTCAGCCGGTGAACGGCCTGATAATTTTTCTGCTAATCTTAACGAAACGCGATAATTCACATTAATAAAAATTCCCGGGGTGACTTCTTTTAGTCAAAAACCTTCGGGATTTTTATATTGGTTGAGCATTCATTTACTTTTCTGGTTTTTCACGTAAACGGATTGAAATGTAAGCGTATTTGCCGTGAGCATATTCACAAAAAAATCAAAACATAGCGATTTGACCTATCCTGGTGTTGCTAAATGATTTTTTATCCTTCCTCTCATGTTAACCTCATTACACTTCAAGCATGTCTTAATTCTTTCCTAAGAAAAGGACGCTACTTTGCCTTAGTTGATGGTTTGTTGACATAAATGAAGCGGCGACTAAATTCTATTTGGTATTTATTTAATAACCATCTTGCAAGATCCCATTGAGCTGCCCATGACGACAGCGCAGTAAAAGATGATGCTTTTAATACAGCAAGGAAATGAATAATGAGTGATTTTCTGCCTTTTTCGCGACCGTCGATGGGCGCTGAGGAAATTGCGGCGCTTCAGGACGTTTTGATGTCAGGCTGGATCACCACTGGGCCGAAAAATCAGGAGCTTGAAGAGGCATTCTGTCAACTTACGGGAAATCATCATGCGATTGCCGTCAGCTCTGCAACCGCGGGGATGCATGTCACGCTGATGGCGATGGGCATTGGCCCTGGCGATGAAGTGATCACGCCATCCCTGACCTGGGTGTCGACGCTGAATATGATCGTTCTGCTGGGCGCAACGCCAGTGATGATCGATGTAGACAGAGATACGCTGATGGTCACTCCGGAAGCCGTCGAAGCTGCCATCACACCGCGTACCAAAGCGATTATACCTGTTCATTATGCAGGGGCTCCGTGTGATATCGACGCCATCCGTGCTATCGGTGAACGTCATGGTATTCCCGTCATTGAAGATGCAGCGCATGCAGCGGGAACGTACTACAAAGACCACCATGTGGGCTGGCAAGGCACCGCGATTTTCTCTTTCCACGCCATTAAAAATATGACCTGCGCCGAAGGCGGGTTAGTGGTGACGGATGATGCGCAACTGGCGCAGCGGATCCGCAGCCTGAAATTCCACGGACTGGGTGTGGATGCCTATGACCGCCAGACGCACGGTCGTGCGCCGCAGGCAGAGGTTATCTCCCCTGGCTTCAAATACAACCTGGCGGACATTAACGCTGCTCTGGCACTGGTGCAGTTAGGCAAACTGAAGAATGCCAACAAACGTCGTCAGGAAATTGCCGAACGCTACCTGCTGGAACTTGCAGATACGCCGTTCCAGCCACTGAGTATCCCGGCCTGGCCACATGTACACGCCTGGCATCTTTTTATCATTCGTGTTGATGAAGCCCGGTGTGGGATCTCACGCGATAACCTGATGGCTGCGCTGAAAGAGAAAGGCATTGGTACTGGCCTGCATTTCCGCGCCGCCCACACGCAAAAATACTACCGCGAGCGTTTTCCGGATGTATCGCTCCCGAACTCTGAATGGAATAGCGCGCGTATTTGTTCTCTCCCTCTTTTCCCGGATATGACTCATGACGACACCACCCGTGTCATTACCGCACTCCATCAGCTCGCAGGAAATTGATATGTTCAGTACACCGCCGGTACAAAAAGTTTCCGTGGTGATCCCGGTTTATAACGAGCAGGAGAGCCTGCCCGAACTGATCCGCCGCACGACGGCCGCCTGTGACACGATGGGCAAAGCTTACGAAATTCTGCTGGTGGATGACGGCAGTAGCGACAATTCCGCGCTGATGCTGACCGAAGCCGCACAGGTTGAAGGTAGCCACATTGTGGCCGTACTGCTTAACCGTAACTACGGCCAGCACTCGGCGATTATGGCCGGGTTCAGCCACGTGACGGGCGATCTGATCATCACCCTGGATGCCGATCTGCAAAACCCACCGGAAGAGATCCCGCGCCTGGTCGCCAAAGCCGATGAAGGCTATGACGTGGTGGGCACGGTGCGGCAAAACCGTCAGGACAGCCTGTTCCGCAAGCTGGCTTCTCGCACTATCAACCGTCTGATCCAGCGCACCACCGGTAAAGCGATGGGGGATTACGGCTGCATGCTGCGTGCCTATCGTCGCCACATTGTGGATGCCATGCTGCACTGCCACGAACGCAGTACGTTTATCCCTATTCTGGCGAATACCTTTGCCCGTAAAGCGACGGAAATCCCGGTGCTGCATGCCGAGCGTGAGCATGGGGAGTCAAAGTACAGCTTTATGCGTCTCATCAACCTGATGTATGACCTGATCACCTGCCTGACCACGACGCCGCTGCGTCTGCTGAGCGTTTTCGGCAGCATCATCGCAGTGGCCGGGTTTGCGATTTCCGTTCTGTTGGTTGCACTGCGACTGATCTTTGGCCCACAGTGGGCGGCGGAAGGGGTCTTTATGCTGTTTGCCGTTCTGTTCATGTTCATCGGTGCCCAGTTTGTTGGTATGGGCTTACTCGGTGAATACATCGGCCGTATCTATAACGATGTTCGCGCACGTCCGCGCTACTTTATTCAACGTGTTGTCCGTCAGGAACACAAAGCGTCTCAAGAGGAAATTCACCCATGAAAGCTGTTGTATTTGCCTATCACGATATGGGGTGCACGGGCACACTGGCCCTGCTGGAAGCGGGCTATGATATTGCTGCAATCTTTACCCATCCGGACGTTGCGGGAGAAAACAATTTCTTCGGTTCCGTGGCACGCATTGCTGCAGAGCGCGGCATTCCGGTTTACGCCCCGGACGATGTGAACCACCCGCTGTGGGTTGACCGCATTCAGAAGCTTTCTCCTGATGTGATCTTCTCTTTCTACTACCGCAATCTGATCTGCGACGACATCTTAAACGTGGCTGCCAAAGGTGCGTTTAACCTCCACGGCTCTCTGCTGCCAGCTTACCGTGGCCGCGCACCACTGAACTGGGTGCTGGTTAACGGTGAAACCGAAACCGGTGTAACCCTGCACCGCATGGTGCATCGTGCCGATGCGGGCGCTATCGTGGCGCAGCATAAAGTGGCTATCGATGCCGATGAAACGGCGCTGCAACTTCATCACAAACTCTGCGCGACGGCGCAAACCTTGCTGCGCGATGCGCTGCCAGCCATTCAGAATGGCTCTTTCAGCGAAACCGCCCAGGATGAGAGCAAAGCAAGCTGCTTTGGCCGCCGTAAGCCAGAAGATGGTCGTCTGGACTGGAACAAACCTGCTCGCCAGCTGCACAACCTGGTGCGTGCCGTTACCGATCCGTGGCCAGGCGCATACAGCTTTGCCGGGGTTAGCAAGTTTATCGTCTGGAAATCCCGCGTGCGTGACGACATTCCAGCGGCAAAACCGGGTACGGTTGTCTCTGTTTCTCCACTGGTTGTGAGCTGTGGCGAACAGGCGCTGGAGATCGTTACCGGACAAACCGACAACGGCCTGTACGTTCAGGGCACACAGCTGGCGCAGTCTCTGGGTCTGGTCACCGGGGCACTGATCACCAGCGCACCGGTTGTTGCCATCAAACGCCGCACACGCGTGCTGATCCTCGGTGTGAACGGCTTTATCGGTAACCACCTGACTGAGCGTCTGCTGAAGGACGATAACTACGAAATCTATGGCCTGGATATCGGCTCTGATGCCATCAGCCGCTTCCTGGACAACCCGCGCTTCCACTTCGTTGAAGGGGATATCAGCATCCATTCCGAATGGATTGAATATCACATTAAAAAATGTGACGTGGTGCTGCCGCTGGTTGCCATTGCCACACCAATTGAATATACCCGTAACCCGCTGCGCGTGTTCGAGCTGGACTTCGAAGAGAACCTGAAGATTATCCGCGACTGCGTGAAATACGATAAGCGCATCATCTTCCCGTCCACCTCTGAAGTGTACGGCATGTGTACCGACAAAAACTTCGACGAAGACACCTCTAACCTGGTGGTCGGGCCGATCAACAAACAGCGCTGGATTTACTCCGTCTCCAAACAGCTGCTGGATCGCGTGATTTGGGCATATGGCGAGAAAGAAGGCCTGCGCTTTACTCTGTTCCGTCCGTTTAACTGGATGGGTCCACGTCTGGATAACCTGAACGCAGCGCGTATCGGCAGCTCCCGTGCGATCACCCAGCTGATCCTGAACCTGGTGGAAGGTTCCCCGATCAAGCTTATCGAAGGCGGCAAACAAAAACGCTGCTTTACCGATATCAGCGACGGTATTGAAGCGCTGTTCCGCATCATCGAAAACAAAGATGGTCGTTGCAACGGTGAAATCATCAACATCGGTAACCCGGATAACGAAGCGAGCATTCGTGAACTGGCTGAGATGCTGCTGGCAAGCTTTGAACGCCACCCACTGCGCGATAAATTCCCACCGTTTGCGGGCTTCCGTGAAGTGGAAAGCAGCAGCTACTACGGTAAAGGCTATCAGGATGTTGAGCACCGTAAGCCAAGCATTCGCAATGCGAAGCGCTGCCTGAACTGGGCACCGGGCGTTAAGATGGAACAAACCATTGATGAAACGCTCGACTTCTTCCTGCGCACTGTGGAGCTGTCGGAACAGACATCATGAAGAAGGTCGGTTTACGCATTGATGTCGACACCTTCAGGGGTACGCGTGACGGCGTACCCAAACTTCTGGAGTTGCTGAGCAAACACGATGTGCGGGCCAGTATTTTCTTCAGCGTAGGGCCTGACAACATGGGACGCCATTTATGGCGTCTGATTAAACCGGCATTCCTGTTCAAAATGCTGCGCTCGCGCGCAGCATCCCTGTACGGCTGGGATATTTTACTGGCCGGAACCGCATGGCCTGGCAGGCGTATTGGCGCGGGTAATGAAGACATTATTCGCGAAGCAGCGCAGCGTCATGAGGTGGGTTTACATGCCTGGGATCACCATGCCTGGCAAGCCTGGGCTGGTGTCTGGGACATTTCGCGCCTGACGCGTGAAGTCGAGCGCGGCGTGATGGAGCTGGAAGCCATTATCTGCCAGCCTGTGCGTTGTTCCGCCGTCGCGGGATGGCGTGCGGATCAGCGCGTGGTGAAAGCCAAAGAACCCTTCGCGTTTCGCTACAATAGCGATTGTCGCGGTACTGGCCCGTTTTTACCGCAGTTAGGGGAAAACAAGGTGGGTACTGTGCAAATCCCGGTCACGCTTCCCACCTGGGATGAAGTGGTTGGGCGCGAGGTGAGCGCCGAGGGGTTTAACCGCTATATTCTGGACTGCATTCATCGCGACAACGGTACGCCGGTCTATACGATCCACGCTGAAGTGGAAGGGATCGCGTATCAGCATGATTTCGATGCACTGTTGACGATGGCCGCTCAGGAGGGCATTCAGTTCTGCCCGTTGAGCGAAATGCTGCCAGACGATCTCAGCACGTTGCCTGGTGGCAAAATTGTGCGTAATGAAATGGCTGGCCGGGAAGGCTGGCTTGGCTATCAACAAACCGTGAGTCCGGTACCATGAAAGCAGCCCGTTATGGCTTAGCGCTTCTCGCACTGTTTATCGTTTACTACCTCATTCCGGTCGATATCCGCCTGTTATGGCAACCTGATGAAACACGTTATGCGGAAATCAGCCGCGAAATGTTGGCATCAGGAGACTGGGTTGTACCGCATTTTCTGGGTCTGCGTTATTTTGAAAAGCCTATTGCCGGCTACTGGATTAACAGTATCGGGCAACTGCTGTTTGGTCACACTAACTTTGCCGTGCGCGCGGGCGTCATATTCTCGACCGGGTTAACGGTATTGCTGGTGATCTGGATGGCCTGGTATCTCTGGCGGGATAAGCGCGTTGCGCTTTTCTCCGGTCTTATCTTCTTAACCCTGTTCCTGGTGTATGGCATCGGCACGTATGCGGTGCTGGATCCCATCATTACCTTGTGGCTGGTGGCGGCGATGTGCAGCTTCTGGCTGGCTTCGCAGGCAAAAACGGTTACCGGAAAAGCGGGCGGCTACGTGCTGCTGGGGCTTGCCTGCGGCATGGGGGTCATGACCAAAGGCTTCCTGGCGCTGGCGGTACCGGTGATTGGCGTGTTGCCGTGGGTGATTGCCCAGAAGCGCTGGAAAGAGGTGCTGATTTTTGGTGGGCTGGCGATCCTGAGCTGCGTGCTAATCGTCCTCCCCTGGGGGCTGGCGATTGCCCATCGTGAACCTGATTTCTGGCGTTACTTCTTCTGGGTTGAACATATTCAGCGTTTTGCCCAGAGCGATGCGCAGCACAAGGCTCCATTCTGGTATTACCTGCCATTCCTGATTGCAGGAAGCCTGCCGTGGCTGGCACTGCTGCCTGGCGCACTGCGTCTGGGCTGGAGTGAAAGACAGCTGAATGCAGGCGGTGGGCTTTATCTGCTCGGATGGGTGGTGATGCCGCTGCTGTTCTTCAGCATTGCCAAAGGCAAACTGCCAACCTATATCCTGCCGTGCTTTGCCCCGCTGGCGATCCTGATGGCGCGCTATGCCTGCATCGCGGCGGAAAAAGGGGCCAAAGCGTTACGCATTAACGGTGGCATCAACCTCGCGTTTGGCGTCATCGGCGTGCTGGCGGCGCTGGTGGTTTCTCCGTGGGGATTGTCGAAGCACCCGGTCTGGACGTCTGTCGAGCTGTATAAGGTCTTCTGTGCGGTGGTGGCTTTCCTCATCTGGGCTGTCGTGGGCTGGTTTACCCTCAGACAGAGCCAACAGCGCTGGTGGCTGGCGGCGCTGTGTCCTGCCGGTATTGCATTGCTGATTGGCTTTGCCATCCCTAACCTGGTGGTCGATTCAAAGCAGCCGCAGTCGCTGGTGGATACCGTGCGTGACCCGCTTCAGGACAGCACCTTCGTCCTGGCCAACAACGTCGGGGTGGCTTCCGGACTGGCGTGGGAGCTGAAGCGTAATGACATCATTCTGTTTGGTCAGAGTGGCGAACTGCGATACGGCCTGGACTTCCCGGATGTGAAAGATCGTTTTGTGGGTCGTGAGGATTTCGCACAATGGCTGGCGGAGCATCGTCAGAAGGGGAAAATCTCGCTGGTGATCCTGATGTCGAAAAATGACGACCTCAAGCGGGTTAACCTGCCAAAACCGGACAGTCTGTACATTCAGGGCCGTCTGGCCTACCTGCAGTATCTGCCACAGTGATGACCTGGTTCTGGCTGATACTGGCAAGCCTGTTAAGCTGCGCAGGACAACTTTGCCAGAAACAAGCAACCCGTCCGGCGAAAGCCGGGCGGCGTGGCCTGCATATCATGCTGTGGATTGGGCTGGCTCTGCTGGCGCTGGGCACGGGTATGCTGGTCTGGCTGGTGGTGTTGCAGCGTCTTCCTGTCGGGATTGCCTACCCCATGCTGAGCCTTAATTTTGTCTGGGTAACGCTGGCGGCGAAGGTATTCTGGCATGAAAAGGTGGCTATGAATCACTGGCTGGGCGTCGGGTTCATTATTGTCGGGATTGTTTTACTGGGAGGAAGCCTGTGAAAGGTGCGTTCTGGGCCTTATGCAGCGTGGTGTTAGTCAGTGCGGCGCAGCTTTTACTGCGTCATGCCATGCTGGCGCTGCCGCCTGTCAGTGATATTTTCGCGTTTATCTCTGCCCTCTGGCATTTCTCATCTGGTACGGGCGCGCTGATGCTGGGGCTGATGGGTTATGTGGCGTCGATGGGCTGCTGGTATCTGGCCCTGCATCGCATGGCGCTCAGCAAAGCGTATGCCCTGCTGAGCCTCAGCTATATTCTGGTGTGGGGAGCGGCAATCTTACTGCCCGGCAGGGAGGAACAATTCTCCTGGCAAGGTCTGATGGGCGTCGGATTTATTATTCTGGGTGTGCTGGTGATTTTTATGCCTCAGACATGCCGTGGTGAAAAATAGACCCGGCAGTAAGGGTATAAGGGGTCGCCGTGCAGACGGCAAGGCTCAACGAACCAAACTGTAACTGACTGACCGAATGTGCCTGAGAGGTGCTGTCGATACTGACAATCTGCCAGGCACTACCACCTCGCTGTTTCACAATCGCCTCTTTACGCGTCCAGATCCCCCAGAAAGCAGAGAGCTTAGCCTCCGGATCCTCGCGCTCCAGTTCTGCATGTTCCGCCACACTGAAGACGGCATTCGCCAGCGCCTGCCAGTTTTCACGCGGGCGTATCACTTCAATATCGCAGCCCACTTCACCTTCATCGCTCAGCAGCAACGCAATATCGTCACCACTATGGCTCAAATTAAACCAGAGCGGGTGTGCGTCCACGAAGGCCGGTTTCCCCTGCTCACCGTAGACGATTTCGGGTAGTGGGGAAGGGGATAATGTTCTGGCGAGCAGCGTCCTGCCCGCCAGCCAGGAGGCATTTCGCGCACCCTGAGGTGCCATGTCTGCGAGCGTTGACGCCAGCGGGTCCGCGCAAAGGGTGGAGATTTTTCCCAGTACAAACTGGTACATAGTTACGCCCAGCGTTTGATGATTATCGAGGTATTGATTCCGCCGAATGCGAAGTTATTGCTTTGCAGATACTCGCAATCAATCTGACGGGCTTCCCCCATAATATAATCTAAAGCGCCACATTGCTCATCTGGTTGTCTTAAATTGAGTGTCGGGATAAACCAGCCTTCACGCATCATCTGCAGGCTTAGCCAGGCTTCCATTGCCCCACAGGCCCCCAGCGTGTGGCCAAAATAGCTCTTCAGCGATGAGATAGGTACGTTGTCGCCGTAAATCGCGGCGGTGGCCAGACTCTCGGCGATGTCACCGCGATCGGTCGCGGTACCGTGGGCAGAAATGTACCCCATGTCCAGCGCGCTTAAACCGGCCATCGCCAGTGATTGCTCCATGCAAATCTGCATTGTTTCGCGCTGTGGCTGGGTGATATGGGCCGCATCGCAGTTAGTGGCGAAACCCACAATCTCGCCATAAATAGTGGCACCGCGCGCTTTGGCGTGCTCCAGCTCTTCCAGAACGAGGGTACTTGCGCCTTCGCCAATCACCAGACCATCGCGCTGAGTATCAAATGGTGACGGCGTGGTTTTAGGCGTATCGTTGCGCTGGCTGGTGGCAAACAGGGTATCGAAAACCGCCGCTTCAGAAGGGCAAAGTTCTTCCGCTCCGCCGGCGACCATGACGGTTTGATAACCATGACGAATCGCTTCCCAGGCGTAGCCAATCGCCTGACTGCCGGACGTACAGGCGCTTGATGTCGGGATAACACGACCACGCAGGCCAAAGAACAGGCCCGTATTCACGGCGGTGGTGTGTGGCATCATCTGCACGTAGGTGGTGCCGGTGATGTTATTGGTGTGCCTTTCGGTGAGCATGGTCGCAAACTCGCTGACCGGCCCGGTACTGCCAGTGGAAGAACCATAGGCGATACCGGTTTGGCCGTTAGTGAGCACGGCTTCGCCAATCAAGCCCGCTTGTTCCAGAGCTAACTCAGTGGCGCGGGTCGACATCAACGACACGCGACCCATGGCACGGATACGCTTGCGGGTATAGTGTTCCGGTAGGGTAAAATCATCAATCGGCGCGCCCAGTAGGGTGTGCAGGCCATCATAAATCTGCCACTCTGGCATGGTGCGTACCGCATTTTCATACGCCAGCAGTCTGCTGGAAACGGATTGCCAGTTTTCGCCAAAGGCAGTGACCCCACCCATCCCTGTAATCACCACGCGACGCGTCATAGCATTCCTCCGTTAATGGAAATGACCTGGCGGGTGACGTAGCCCGCAATATCTGACATCAGATAACTGGCCAGCCCTGCGACTTCCTCGGCCTGGCCCATACGTTTCATTGGGATGATGGACATCGCTTCTTTTAGTGCGGCTTCTTCCATCTCGATCATCCCGGTATTAATTAGCCCGGGCGCAATGCAGTTCACCGTGATTTTTCGTTTAGCCAGCTCAATTGCCAGTGCTTTGGTGGCTCCGATGATGCCCGCTTTTGCCGCGCTGTAGTTCACCTGGCCACGGTTGCCCATTACGCCGGACACCGACGATAAGGTGATAATACGCCCCCCCTGACGGGTGCCGATCATCGGCATAATGCAAGGGTGAATGACATTATAAAAACTGTCGAGGTTAGTGTGGATCACGCTATCCCAGTCGTCTTCGCTGAGCGCTGGAAACGCGCCGTCACGTGTGATCCCGGCGTTACTGACCACGCCATACCATGCCCCGTGGGTGTCGATGTTCTGCTCAATCACCTCACGACATTGCTCGCGGTTACCCACATCGAAGGAGAGTAAACGACCCTTGCCGCCAGCCAGGGTGATGGCATCCAGTGTCTCCTGCGCGCCTGTGGCGTCACGATGGTAATGCACACCTACGGTGAACCCGTCAGCGGCAAGCTGGCGGGCGATGGCACGACCAATGCCTTTGCTGGCCCCGGTGACCAGTACGGAACGACTCATGCGTTTAATCCCTGATTAAAAAGCGATGTTAATTCTTCTGCACTCGGCTGGAAAGTGTTTACGCGGCCGGTGGCCAGTACCTTATCACCGGCAGTAATGGCGCATTCGAAACTGCCGAAACGCTCGTCCTGCATCAGCAGTTTGACGGTGATCTCCAGCGTCGCCCCCGCAGTAAAATAACCGCTGGCGCACACCAGCTCGCGCGCACCGAGCACCATACCCAGAGCAATATGATCCTGTCCTTGCTGCTGACGATGCCAGCCAGACCAAACGCCAACGGTCTGCGCCATGAGTTCGAGCGCATACCAGCCCGGCAGGTCACCCTCCGCATTCAGAAACGGTGCCAGTACGCTTTGCCTGTTGACCGCTACGCGGCACACGGCGGTGTCGTCAGTGACACGTTCAACGGACTCCAGCAACAGCATCGGCGCATCGTGTGGCAGATAGGTAACAGGTGGTAAGTAGCTCATGACACTCTCCCCAGCAGGATGCTGGCGTTGTTACCGCCAAATGCGAATGAGTTAGACAAAATGACCGGTTTTTTCAGGGCGATGCTCCTGTGCAACACTCCGCACGGTGGCAGCGTGTCGTCCGGCGCATAGCGGGTGAAATCCTGTGGCGGTAACGGCAGATTGTGCGTCAGGATAAGCCAGCTCAGCGCTGCTTCTGTGATACCGGCAGCCCCCAGCGTGTGGCCGGTAAGATGTTTGGTGGAACTGCAGGGCACGTTTTCCCCAAAGAGATCGTGTACCACCTGCGATTCAATTTGGTCGTTGAGTGGCGTGGCGGTGCCATGCAGGTTGATATAGCCGATATCACCAGCGTGTAGGCCCGCTTCGTTCAGCGCCTGGGTAATGGCGTGAATGGCTCCCTGGCCTTGCGGGTGCGGGGCGGAAATATGGTAAGCATCGCTTGATTCCCCTGTCCCCAGCAGTGCCACTTCCGCAGGCTCTCGGGTCAGCACCATTAACGCTGCGGCTTCACCAATGGTGATACCCCGACGGTCACGGCCAAATGGCTCGCAGAGCGTAGGGGAAAGTGATTCGAGGCTGTTAAAACCGTTCACTGGCATTCGGCTAAGCGTGTCTGCGCCGCCAACAATGGCGATATCAACCAGTCCGGCGTCGATCAGGCGACGACCGCTGATGATCGCCCGGGCGCTGGAAGAGCAGGCTGTCGAGATGGTATATGCCGGGCCTTCCAGCTGCAGCCAGTTGGCCAGGAAGCGGGACGGATCGCCCAGCTCCTGTTGTGGATACTGCCATTGGCTGCTGGCTTCACCGTTGAGGCTGCGACGCACATGCACATCACCTTCATCCAGCCCGGAGGTACTGGTGCCAAGCACAACCGCCACGCGGTCACGGCCAACGCGGGTGATCGCCTCATCAACGGTGGACTGAATTTGCGCCAGTGCGGCCAGTAATAACTGGTTATTGCGGGTACGGTGTGCGGACAAGGCTTCCGGGATGGGCGGCAGTTCACCTTCCACGCCACCCAGGACGGCCTCGGGTTGATCCTGCAGCCAGCCCGTTCGGCAGTGCATACCCGGAGCGATGCCCGCCGTCAGGTTAGCGGCAATCTCATCCAGCGAGTTGCCCAGCGCGTTGACCATGCCAACAGCGGAAATGTAGATCATCTCAGTCACCCAGATATTGAATGGTGATGTGGTATTTAAAAACGTGTTGCTCGATGCTGATCGGCTCGCGTTTGCCTTTACGTTGCAGGTAGACAATCTCGGTGATTAGCTTGCCGCTGGTATTACGCAACTCGCGCCGATCGCCATGATCTTTCAGCGTCCAGCCCTTCGGTAACTGTGGCTGCCAGGCGCTGAGCGGCCAGTGGCTGAGCATGACATCGGCCAGCACCTGGCTGGCCGGAGGCAATTGCGGCACGACGATCGACTGTTCGGTGTGGATACCGGTTTCATCATACGTCGCCAGGAACAGACGAATACCGACAGAAGAAAGCCCGGCAAGCGTCACTTTGTGCGCATCTGCGTTGAGCATCACCAGCAAAGACTGCGTTTGCCCGTTAAAGCTGCCGGTCAGCAACTGTTGCGAACTGACCGCGGGGGTAATGCCCGGCGGTGGCAGCGTCACTTTGGTGCCCGGCTGGAGCCAGGCCTGCGGACGCGATCCTTCAGTATTGGTCGAATGGCTACAGCCCGCCAGCAGCAGCGTCGCAGCCAGCGCGGCGGCGCGGTAAAAAGCGTTCATTTGCGTTTTCTCTCTTTCTTAACAGGCATCGCCAGCGGGGCCAGCAGGAAGGCGGTAAAAATGCCGCTCACCAGCACGATACCAAAGCTGCTGATGGCCTGCGTGGCGCTGAACACCAGCATGCCCAGCGTCAACAAGGTGGTCATCATCGCCAGGGTAATGGCCAGCATCGACGTCAGGGGCGTACCGCGCGGGTTGCTGAAAAACAGCGTGTAGTTGATGCCAATACCGAGCACCAGTACCAGCGCCAGTAGCGAAAACAGATTGACCGTATGGCCCGTCACGGCCAGGGTAGCCAGCCCACAGCTGAGCGACAGTACGGAAGGCACCAGACTGATAAGCCCTTTGCGCCAGCCGAGACGGACCATCGCCCCGCAGGCAATCACTGCCAGCGCCACAAACAGTAATCCTGTTAGTAGCGTGCGATAGAGGGCAAACAGGCTATCGAAACTGGCTTTGCGATCGACCCAGACGACACCCTCATGGCTGGCGGCCAGTTTACTGAGCGCAGCGCTGCTTTTCGCGCCGTCCACCGGGACCAGAACACCACTTTCACCGTCAGGCAGAGTCAGCCACAGCAGACGCCAGCCTTCGCTGGCCGGGCTTTTGAGCCATGCATCCACGCTAACAGGCATCGCGTCCAGATTAGGCGATACGGTAGTCAGCCCTGCGCTTTGCAGCACTTTTGTGACCGCCGGGGCGGCGTTTCGCAGCAGGGTGAGATCGCTGTTTTGCCGGGCCATCGAGTTCAGCGGCAGGGTGCGCCAGCGGGTAATTTCACCCGCTTTTTGTGCCTGAGCCAGCGCCGGAGTGAAAGCTTCCAGCCGCTCCAGCGTTTGCTGGGACGATGCGCCATACACCACAAACCATTTCTGATCGACGCTCTGTCCGGTCAGGGCGGTAATGGTTTTCTCCTGCGCCAGGATATCCTGCGGCAGCGCCTGCAACTGGGTGATATCGTCGTCCACTTTCAGGGTGGCGATCCCGGCAGCCGAAACCAGTGCCAGCAGGACAGGCAGACCCACGGAAAGCTTTTTATTGCGTCGCCAGGCCGCCAGCCAGCGTAACATCAACACCATCGCCGGAACCGGGCGCACCGGCAAACCCCGGCACAGCCACGGGTGCCAGAAAATAACCGTCAGGCAGGAGGCACTCAGGCCCACGGCGGCAAACACCGCCATCTGGCGGATCCCCGGGAAGGGGGCCAGCATCATGATCAGGTATGCTGCGACGGTTGTCAGTAGCGCCAGCAGCAGAGCGTTTCGCACCCTGGCCAGGCTTTGCCACGGTGAATGTTCTGCGCCGTGGACCATCCGTTCAGTCAGGTAGTAGAGCGTGTAATCTGCCGAAATGCCGATGATGCTCATGCTCATCACCAGCGTCATCAGATGCAGTTCGCCAAACAGCAGCAGCGTAACCACCGTACCCGCCAGCGCGCCGATAGCGATGGAGATCAAGCACAGCAGCAGCGGGCGCAGAGAGCGGAATACCGCCACAATCAACAGGATCACCCCCAGAATGGTGGCGATACCCAGCGTGGAGACATCCCGCTTCGCCTGCTGACTGGCGTAATCACTGTAGAACACGGTGCCGCGTGAAAGCAGCTGCGCCTGCGGGTAGTGCGCCTTCAGAGTCTTCTGCAGGGCGTTAAGGGTAGTGACCAGCTGGTGGGTTTGCTGCATATCGAAGGATGACCCCGACAGCTCGCCGTGCAGCAGATACCAATAGTTTCCGGCCTCATCCTGAGTGACCAGCCAACCGTCCATCAGCCGCAACTTCTGGCTGTTTTGCGCCAGCGCCAGCTGCGAGCCGCGCATCAGCATCAGCGGATCGTTTTGCAGCTCTTTGCCGCTTACGCCAGAAAAAGCGGAATAAAGCTGGGATAAAATCCACTGCGCCTGCGCTTCACCGCCGTTTTGCAGACGGGCGCGGGTGGCGGCGTCGATCAGGCCGTTGCGGTGCTGCCAGAAGAACTCACCCCAGGCTTTTTGCCCGTCGGCATCCATCGGGCCTTTTACGTCGTTGAGCGAACCGCTGCTTTGCAGTAGCGTCAGCCAGTACTTCGCCACGCGCGGATCGGGATCCTTACCGGGGCTGACCAGCCAGACCAGTTGACGATCGAGACGCTGCATAAACCCGTCGTTGAGCGCCGGCGGGATCGCCCCAAGCGCCTGTTTCGGCAACATGGCCAGCACGCTGCTGTTCAGGCGTGCGCCAGGCAGCAGCGACAGCAGCACGCCCAGCAGGATCAGGCATACCGTGGCCCACAGCAGTGCCGGGCGCAGGGATTTACGGTGCGGTAAAGCGTTGTCGTTCGTCATCGGTCAGGCTGGCGGGCGTCAGTTGGTGGCGGGAAAGGGCAATATCCGTGCGATCGCCCTGTTTGTCGTTCAGACGGATCGACTCCAGATAGGTTGCGCCGCCCAGGTCGAGGGTGGCGAAAATCTTGTCCAGCGGTGTGGTTGTTGGCGTTAACACCAGCGACCAGCGGCCTTCACCCAGGTCTTTAAAATCGATGCGGAAGTTCTCTTCCAGCACTTTACGGTCGGCCTGGAACAGCGCCCGCAGAAGGTGGTTGAACTGAAACATCTGCGGATTGTTTTCGGCAGTAATGGTCTGCGGCGGCTGGCCGTTGATCGTCTGCACCATCCGTTTGTCATCCAGCAGCAACGTCATCGGGAAAGGGGCCTTTTGATCCCACAGCAGGCCGTCATCGCGGGCGATCATCATCTCGCCCTGCGAGCGCAGCGGCTGCGGCATATCCTTGATGGTACGCACTTGCTCGAAGTGGGCGCGCACAACGGGCTGCCCGATAAACCGCTGCTGCAGTTCATCCAGGGTTACGGCGCTGACCAGCGGGCTTAGCATCAGCATCAGCAAAGGCAACCATTTCATGGTGTTACTCCCATACGTTCAAACAAGATAGCCGGGCTGACAAAACACATTTCGCGAGTGGCTTCTTCTACTGCCACCTGGATGGTGTAACCGGTGGTGGTGCGTTTACCGCTTTGCGCATCGAAAATTTGATAGGCGATACGCAGACGGTTTTCATACTCTTCAATATGCGCCCGCACGCGGATACGCTGCTCGAAGGTCACCGCATCACGGTATTTCACCCGGGTATCGACCACTGGCCAGACGTAGCCGGAGGCTTTCATCTGGCGGTAGCCATAATCAAACTGGTTGAGCAGCGCCTCGCGGGCGATCTCAAAGTAGCGGAAATAGTTGCCGTGCCAGACCACGCCCATCATATCGACGTCGTGGAACGGCACGGTGATCTCTACTTCCGTCGTAAAGCGGGGATCGGTCAGCACCCTTTACTCCTTCTCTTTGGCATCCGGCAGATGCCAGAAATCGAAAAAATTAAACCAGTCGAGCGGCGACATTAATGCGTAATGCTCAAGCCGCTGTGCATAGCGATCGACAGCCCGTTGTAGCGCCTGCTGACGCTCACCGCGTGGCAGCAGCAGCGGGTCGGCAAAGGGTTCGCAGTGGATGGTGAGTCGGTCCTGCTGGCACAGAGCATAAATCAACATCACCGGGCAGCGCAGAATGGAGGCCAGGATGAAGGGCCCCTGTGGGAACGGCGCGGGCTGGCCCATAAACTGGCTCCAGATCACGCGCCAGTCGCCGCCGCGTTGTGGAGTGACGGCAATGCGGTCACCCACAATCGCGACCCATTCACCGCGCTCCAGCTTCTCTTTGATAGCGATAGCCGTGTCCGGTCCAATGTCGGTCACCGGCATCAAATTCACGCCAGCCTGGGGAGCCATCTCGGTCATTATCTGCTTAAAGCGTTGGGCGTTATCGCTGAATACCAGGGCATTGATGACTTTACTGCCTTCAAGCTGGGCCAGCGCCCGACAGGCTTCAACATCGCCAAGATGCGAGGCCAGCAGCAGTTTGCCCTGCGGCGCATCCATATTGAGCGCTTCGCGCGCGCCAGCGGCAAAAACCACGTCACGATTAAGCTTCAGCTCACCGCGCCAACTGGCAACTTTGTTCAGCATGGCATTGCCGAAGCGCATAAAGTGGAAAAAGCTGTTGAGGCGAGGCGGAACCGGCAGGTTTCGTTGCGCCAGCGTCGTTTTCACTCTCTTTATCCACTGCTGCGAGGTCTGCCTCGCCGGGTGGGCGGTAAGCCAGTACATGCCGATAACCGGCCACAGCAGCAGAGTAAATGCCCGTCGGCCAAACAACTGCCAGACGCGCAACATCAGGCGCATTCCCCACAGCCCTTTGACCTCATTCTGCCGCGCCCAGTGTCGGGCGCGACGACGCAGCAGCAGCGCGGGAATGCGCGGCAGCATGCCGAAGAACAGACGGGTATGCATCAGGGAGATCCGCACGTTATCTTTCAGCGCATCGAAATGGGATAAACCGTCGAGCGGGTAGGTAACGCGGGTCGGCAGAAAATAGCTGGTATTGCCCTGCCAGTAGAGCCGGACCATCACCTCGGTGTCAAAGTCCATCCGCTTGCCGAGCGGGGTGCGTGCCGCCAGCTGCAGCGTGGGTGACACCGGGTAGACCCGAAAGCCGCACATGCTGTCTTTGAGCTGCAGGGACAGGGTTTCAATCCATACCCAGACGTGCGTTATCCAGCGTCCGTAGAGGCGCGAACGTGGAATGGAGTCATCGTAAATGGGCTGACCGGAAATCAGCGCCTCCGGATGGCGTTCAGCCAGCGCCAGCAACCTGGGAATATCTTCAATTGCATGCTGGCCGTCGGCATCTACCTGAACGGCGTGGGTATATCCCGCGCGGGCAGACTCTTCCAGGCCTCTTATCACCGCTGCACCTTTGCCAGCGTTTTCCGCCAGACGTATCAGCGTGATCTGCGGTTGTTCTGCCGCCAGACGTTCCAGCTCCAGGCGCGTGCTCTCCTCGCTGCCGTCATCGACGACCAGGCAGGGCAGGCCAAACGGGGTCAGACGCGACAGCACATTTGCCATCATCGCGCCGTGGTTGTAACACGGGATCAGCACGCACGGATGAAAGGTTACTGACATAGGCGAATTTTCCCGCTGCTGGCGGTATGGCGCTCGGCACCGGCATGGCGCTGATAGCTAAACGTCAGCATCTGGCGTTCGGCATTCCATTCAAGGGTCAGCGTTACGGTGGCCTCTGGCAGCAGAGGGGCCTGGAATTTCACATTTTGAATGCTGTGAAAATGGTAGCCCGGTGCCAGTAGCGTCGTGGCGTAGTGCATCACCCAGTCAAGCTGCGCCACACCCGGCAACAAAGGCTGCACAGCAAAATGACCCTGGAACCAGAACAGGGAAGGGTCAAGATGCAGGATGACTTCCAGTTTTTGCGGCTGTACCTGGTGGTGCTCAATTTCAGGAATCTTCATGAAATAACTCCTGTAGCTGCGCATAGACACGTTTATTCATACTGTTCACCGGTATTTCATCGATAATACGCCAGTAGCGGGGGATAGCGACGGGCTCAAGCCAGGGGCGCAGGGCACGACGCCAGGCAAATTCCTGCGCTTTTTTGCCCTGATGCTGCCAGCGCTGACGGGCATCATCATCAAGTACAAGCAGTACACCAATACCATGACGTCCCCCGCGTGCGACCGGTAAGGCAGCAGCTTCACAAATACCCTCCAGTTCCAGCAGACGACGTTCGACCTCGTTAAGTGAAATGCGTTTCTCTTCAATTTTAACGACCCGACCGCGACGCCCGACGATACTAAACAGCCCCTCTTTGTCGAAGTGCAGGATATCGTCAAGCTGTAGCCCTTCAGCCTCGTGAATGAGTGGTGATGTTACACGAGAGGTTTCACTTTCGTGATGGAACACGACGCCGGGGAATGATCGCCAGGGAACGCTGTCCTCCTGACGATGACGCCATGCGAGGATCCCGGTTTCAGTACTACCATAAATTTCATCCGGCCAGATATTCAGCCAGCCGTGGGTGGTGGATACATCACACCAGGGCAACATTCCACCCGCGGAGATCAGCATCCTGACGGGAGGTGCGGTGAGCGCGGTATCCAGTCTCTTCAGGAAAGCCGGGCTGCTGATAAAAAGGTAAGGCTTGTCGTGGGGGAGCGCTGCCAGTTGTTCTGCGTAATAGAGCATCGCGGCATGCAGCGGCAGGCCCATTGCCATTGGCAACACGATGCGAAACGTCAGGCCATACAGATGTTGTGGCACGACCGAGGCCACAACGCTGCAGCCTGTCAGGCACTGACCAAAACGGTCAGCCAGCAGACTGGCTTCACGATCCAGGCTGGCGATAGGTTTAATCACCCGGCGTGGGGTGCCCGTGGAGCCGGAGGTAAAGAGTTCGACAACGCGGGTGTCGTCAATTGTAGGCAGTGGTGCCCAGCTGTTTGCTGCCTGATGGGATGAGACCACCACAATCAGCTTCCCGTGGAAACTGAGCGTTTGATCGCTAAGGACACCGCTGAACAGCGACTGCTGTTCTTCAAGCAACGAGACGCGGCTATGACCAGGAATGACGGGCGTTTTACCCGCATGCAGTGATGCCAGCAATGCCACAATAAACAGGTAGCTGTTTTCAAAACATAGCGCCCAGCGCTCACCTTCCTGTTGACGTAATACCTGTACCAGTAATGTGACGTCGTGGCGCAACTGACCAAGCGTCCAGGTACGATCTTCAAGCCAGGCTACTGGCGTGTCATCAGGGCGTGGAGCATTTAACCACTGGTTCAGAGGAAGGGGTTTATTCATTGTGCTTCTATTTTTTTTATCACCCATTGACGTACCAGCCACTCTACCGCCATCAGCGTCCCCATCAGGATGTAGGCCACCATCCCGTTCCACAGCGTCCACAGATGCATGTCGCCGTGGATCACGGTAAACAGGGCCATCGCACCATTGCCGATGAAGAATCCGCACCATACTTTGGTCACCTTGCGGGTATAGCGCACACCGGTGGGGGGCAAATTCGGCTCACGCAGACGTGCCAGCCGTTCGACCAGCGGCATCGCTGTCCACAGCGAACCGCCGAACACGGCCAGCATCACGAGATTGACCACCACAGGATAGAGCAGCAGCCACTGGTGGGCTTTCAGCAGATAGCTTGCAGCGCAAAGCGCTATCCCTGCCAGCGCAACGCACTGCACCACATAACGCATTGGACCCGCGTTTTGCCGGGCCTGATGCAGGCGAAGCAGCAACAGCAGCACCATCAGCGGTAACAGCCAGTGCAGGCTGTTATGCGTTAGCCCAAATCCAATCAGGAAGGGCCATGCCAGCAGCATTAACCCCGTCAGCAGTGGGATTGCCGGAAACGTCCGTCCACCACGCACGGTGTCTTACTCTTCGTGCAGCAGCTGAGCGACGGCGTCTACCACATCCTGAACGGTACGGACCGATTTGAAGGTTTCCGGTTTGATTTTCTTACCCGTTTTCTTCTGCAGGTGAACAACCATGTCTACCGCATCGATGCTGTCCAGCTCCAGATCCTCATACAGGCGAGCCTCAGGGGTAATCTCCTGCGGGTCGATTTCAAACAGTTTGGCCAGAAGCCCGGAGACTTCCTGATAAATCGTTTCTTGTTCTGTCATAACGGATCACGTCTCAGGCGCGTTGGGTGTTGATAAAGGAAGCCAGCGTGGCGACGGAAAAGAAGTGCTGACGCATCTCTTCGCTTTCAGCAGAAAGCACCACGCCGTACTGGTTTTTCACGGCCAGGCCAAGTTCGAGAGCGTCGATGGAGTCGAGACCCAGACCATCGCCAAACAGCGCGGCATCGGTATCGATGTCCTCGGGGGTAAGCTCGTCCAGATTCAGCGTAGAGATGATGAGATTCTTAATTTCAAGATAAAGCGCTTGCATCATTAATTCCTGACAAAGATTGAAGGCCTGATGTTAATCGATGCTGCAGATGCCGGTTTAACTGCCTTGCCGCCAGTGCCGGTTCTTGTTGATTTGCATCGTAAAAATCGTTGATGTTCACGCGTTCGCGGACATCAACGGTGAAAACAGGTTTGTTTGCGGGTACGTCGTACCAGCGGCTTTTTTTATCCAGCAGATGTTCGCTGCAGTGGATCAGCACCACCCGCAGATCGCTGTTACAGCGCACAGCAATATTTGCCGCACCGCGCTGCAGGGAGATAGCCTCTCCGAATTGTGTTCGCGTACCTTCCGGGAAGATTAACAGCGTGTCGCCCTGTGCCAGGCGCTGCTGGCTGGCGTTGAGCAACGTCCCGGCTTCGCTATTAATCAGGTAATCCGCTGCACGAATGACGCCACTGACAAAGGGATTGTGCAACAACGCACTTTTCACCAGACAGTCGGTTTCGGGCATGACGGACGCCAGGATCACGTAATCAATCAGCGTGGGATGGTTGGCAATCACCAGACAGCCGCGATCGTTACGCAGGACATCAAGATTGTTAATGCGATAGTCCAGTACCCCTGTGCCACGGGCGATAGCTAAGAAGAAACGGAAGCTGGCGGCAATGCTGCGACGTGCCAGACGGCGGCGCTTGGCGCGGTCACGCTGGACAATCAGCAAAAGGTTGAACCACACCAGCGATAGCAGCAGTCCCCCCACGCCAAACAGCACGAAGCAGCAGCCGGTCATCATCAGACGCCATAACCAGTTGATACGGGCAGTCAGGCGGTTCATTCGCGTGTCCATTGCCACTGCAAACGTTCTCCAGAAACCACAAACTGCCGTTCATCGCTAAGGTAACGTTGCAGGAATATCAGGCTTTGCGGCAGTGCAGGTTCTTCACCTGTGCTGCCGCTGCGGGTTTCGCAGCTCAGTGCGCTACCGGCTTCAATAACCAGTGCCAGCGCGTACGGCCATGTCGGCATCTGCAACGGGAGACCTGGATGGTAAAAGTCGGGGAGTGCGCCATCAAAATCGACCAGCAAAACACGGGAATAGCCAGCGTGGAGTAGACTCAGCACTTCACATAACGCCTGCTGGAAGGTGTCCAGACCGGCAGAAACAGAGGAAGAGACTATCGGTTGACGTGCAGAGATCGTGAGATTACCCACTGCCGAGTTGTGCACAGACATGGCGAAATCGGTCGGCGAGACGGACTGCCCAGTCGCCAGGGCATGCAGAATACGGTAGTTACGCTCCAGTTCGCCATGACGGCTGGAATAGACAACGGCATCGACGGCGTGATGGCGAAGTATCGCAAGACCAATATCTACCGCCAGTTTGCTACCTGAGTTGAGGCGGCGTGCTGTCATCATCGGCAGTTCGACCAGCTTAGCCAGCGGTGCTGCCGGGTCGATGGTAAGTTGCTGGCGTGACCACGCCTGCCACTCAGCGGCATCACTTAGGCCTGGCGCTCTTGCCTGCCAGTCAATAATGTTCAGTGAAAATTTCATTTACGCGCGTCCGCGGAAAAACCGTAATCAAATAGCTAGCCTGTCCAGGCAGTTACGCTGATCTATTGTTCAATTTTTTGACAAACCAATAAGGTATGGCCAACCCCAAGGTTGTCCAGCCGCTTCTCTATGCGGAAACCGGCCATCTCCAGGTAGTGAGAAAACTTCTCTACGCTGTAAAATCGACTATTGCCGTTCGCCATACAGGTGAAATAAAGCGAGGTGGCATTCAGACTGAAAGATGCAGCCTCAAATTTCTGGGCGTCCCAGAACAACTCCATAATGCATAGCTGAGCACCTGGCTTCATTGCCTGTGCAACGCGAGTCAACATGGCGACAATCTGCTCCGGAGAGAAACAGTCCAGAAACTGGCTCATCCACCAGACGTCAGCATCACCCGGCAATGTCGAGTGACTAAGCATATCGACAGTGTGGAACCCAATGCGATGAGATAAACCTGCTTTTGCAATGTTATCTTGCGCCAGCGCTATCTGCTGCGGCAGGTCAAGGATCGTTACGGCAACTTTGTCGTCATAACGGCAGCAGCGTAACGCCCATTTACCCGTATTTCCGCCCACATCGTACAATTTTGTTGGCGAGCTTGCGAATATATATGGCAGAGCGGCGTCAAAAGCCGCGTCAGAATAGTAATGATCAAAGGCAAACCAGCTCTCTTTTGCCTGCTCTGGTAATTGCGATAATGCCGGATAGATTGTCGGCCAGTTACCAAACACGGATAACCCGGCTGGTTTTTCTTTTTGTAGAGCGTCAGCCAGGTAAAATAAGCCCTGGTAACAAACGTCCTGGGTGAAATCCATATTTATACGGGTCATTGGATCGTGCAGTAAAAAATGTCCCACTTTTGCCAGATAATAACGCCCTTCTTTGCAGGTAACGATCCGTCCACTTAACCCCATATCCAACAGTACGCTGACTCCATAGGCATTCAGGGGGCAGTTTTCGGTAATTTCCTCAAGGCTGGCACCTTGTGTGCTTTGTTTATCGAGCCAGGCCAGTACACCCAGGTTACGCAGACAAAGCGCGGTTTGAAACAGCATCGGAGCAAAAGCGATACGTTGTGCTTCGGTAATGGCATCCAGCGCGCCGAGAGTGTCCTTTTCGTACATTATTCCGTAACCTTCCTGGGGCGAGAAAAACAGGTTATCGGGCCATTTACGGCCCGACTTGAGAAAAATATTACAGTGCTGCGCCTGCCGCGAGATTCAGCTGAATATCATGGTCGAGGTTATGAACCCAGCGGTTGTAGTTCTTGTGGATTTTACCGCCGGATGCTTTCAGGTTCAGGCTGCTTTCGTAGTTAATTGAATAACTTGTTGCAGAGTAAGGAATGCGCACTTCGGCAGAGTGGTCACGTGCCTGCAGACGACCCTTAATAACGCCCGGGCCTGCTTCAGTCATGATCCATTCGCGTTTTTGACCTGCTTTCAGAATCGCGGTTTTCACCTGCTCAGCAGTATGGCCTGCACTTACAATAGAGTGAACCTGATCGACTGGAGCGGTACGGGCACAGCCTGCCAGTGCACCGGCAATTGCAAAAGCAGCAAACCATTTAACGATCTTTTTCATCAACAACTCCGTATCAATAATAACAATTAAAGACAGTGTTTTTTACAAATTATATTTCCACTCAGCCTGTTATCGGCACTGAATATATTTTTTTTAGATATTAATGTTGGCATTTATTTAACGTGGAGGGGTATATATACCATGTGGGTCAGGGGTAATAATGGCGTGGCGAAAATTTGCGTTAAATAAGCGTTAACGTTTTTGTTATCTCTTGCGGAAAGTATAATTTATGGGAAATATACATTAACGCAAATGAAAAAATGCACGTATTTACGGTGGCGGTAAGATGTCGCATATTATACAGGGATTAAACCTACATATATTAGTAGGTCAGTTATCCCGGTAAATGTGCTCTGCCACGGCTAAAAAAATGGCCCCCGGTTGCAAGCACCGGAGGCCACGTCATCATCGTGAGGATTACTGGATCACGATGGTGTTAATGATGTTTTCAGCGGCAGCCTGCGCTTTCTGCTGGTCTTCAGCTGGCAGGGTGATCTGCAGGGTCAGCAGTTTGTTATCAACCTTACCAAGCACCACAGAAGAGTAAGCGGTCTGGCCTTTTGCTGAGATGATGCTGTCGAGCTGTTGCAGCGTGTGGCCTTTCAGGTCGATGCTCTTATTGGTTACCACCTGCAGCTGCGGGTCGCGGCTACGCTGCTGATCTTCCAGACGTTTGGACAGTACGCTCAAATCTTCGCTGGTAGCGTCGCCCACAATCACAATGACCGCTTTCTGCCCGGTTGCGTCGGAATAGACGTGCATATTGTTCGCCTGAGTCCCCAGCTTACCGCTCTGGTCAGTCATATCGGCTGGCAGAGAGAAACTGAGTTTACCATCCAGCAGGTTTACCGGTTGCCCGGCCGCGTTGCTCTCTGCGGACGCGCCCTGAGCAGGCGTTTTCGTGTCGCTGTTATCACAGGCTGCAAGGCCTACAACCAGCAGGCCAATCCCGACATATTTAACCAGATTGCGCATTGACTTCTTCCTTTCGATAAACGGCCATAACGGCTCATTCGCCCATCTTATCACAACTGATAAAGCGAACCCTTAACCAGCCTGCAATGCCGTGATTTCAGATTTATCTGCCAGCCTTTTCAGCAGCATATTCAACAGTACGCCGTACATTGGCAGGAAGAACACGATACTGATTAACACCTTGAAGCAGTAGTCCACCAGCGCGATTTCCATCCAGTGTTCGGCCATAAACGCGTCCGGGCTGCGCCAGAAGGCGATGAAGAAGAACGCCAGCGTGTCGCTCACGTTGCCGAACAGCGTGGAGGCAGTCGGTGCCATCCACCAGCGATGATTCTGACGCAGGCGGTTAAACACATGAACATCAAGGATCTGCCCCAGCGCGTAGGCCATAAAGCTGGCGGTAGCGATACGGGCGACAAACAGGTTGAAGTGCGTGAGCGCCTCAAAGCCCTGCCAGCTTCCCATATAGAACAGGGAAGAGATCACGTACGAAATGAACAGCGCCGGGAGCATCACGGCAAAAATAATGCGACGAGCCAGCGGTGCACCAAAGATACGCACGGTCAAATCGGTGGCGAGGAAAATAAATGGAAAACTGAACGCGCCCCAGGTGGTGTGAAAACCAAAAATGGCGATCGGGAGCTGCACCAGATAGTTACTGGAAGTGATCACCAGCAGGTGGAAAAGCGAAAGCCAGAACAACGCTTTTACGCGCTGGGTTTGTGTAAAGGAGTTCATATTGTACCTTTTTGATGAACATTTGGGGTGAGGGAACCCAATAAAACCGCCGCATCATACTGCTTTGACTGGACTTTGCAATGGTTAATTTTCACGCAATCGTTAACCTGGTTTGCATTGATGGCAGTGCGGCGTAAACTACTGCCGTTTTTACCTGAATGAGAAGAACATGACCGACCTGTTTTCCAACCCAGACCACACTCTTGATGCCCAGGGCCTCCGCTGCCCGGAGCCGGTAATGATGGTGCGCAAAACCGTGCGCAATATGCAGGCGGGTGAAACGCTGCTGATTATCGCCGACGACCCGGCCACCACCCGCGATATCCCCGGTTTTTGTACCTTTATGGAACATGAGCTGGTGGCGCAGCAGACTGAGGCGCTGCCGTACCGGTATTTGATCCGAAAAGGTTCATAGCAGCCTGATGTCCTCACTCCGGCCCTCTCCCACGGGGAGAGGGAGCAAACACTAAAAAAGCAACTTGCGTTACCTTTTTGCTTTTACCTCCGGCGCAACAGCCTCAGCGCATTCGCCGTCACCAGTACCGTCGCCCCGGTATCCGCCAGCACCGCCAGCCACAGTCCGGTCATGCCGAGCAGTGTGGTCACCAGGAATATCCCCTTCAGGCCCAGTGCAATGGTGATGTTCTGGCGAATATTGGCACGTGTGGCACGTGCCAGACCGATCATTTGCGCCAGCCCGGTCAGGCGGTTATGCGTTAGCGCGGCGTCCGCAGTTTCCAGCGCCACGTCGGTGCCGCTTCCCATTGCAATACCAATGGTTGAGGCTTTCATTGCCGGAGCATCGTTGATGCCGTCCCCCACCATCGCCAGCGGAGCATGACCGTTCAGTTCTGTTACGGCACTGACCTTATCCGCAGGCAATAATCCGGCTTTAAACTCCAGCCCCAGTTCACCGGCAATCGCTGCCGCCGCGCGTGGGTTGTCACCGGTCAGGATCACACCCTGAACACCCAGCTGATGCAGCGCCGCTACGGCCTCTTTGGCATCGTCGCGCAAGGTATCACGCAGGGTCAGTATACCTTTCGTGATGCCGTCCTGCACAACGACCACGACCGTTTGCCCGGCCTGCTCCAGCATCTGGATCTGCTGGCTCAACTCTGCGGCAGGGGATTTATCCGCTGCGACGATCAGCACTTTTTTGCCTTCGACGTCGGCCTCAATGCCGGACCCGACCAGCGCACGCTGGGCGGTTGCCTCAGGGATGACCAGCTCGCGCGCCTGCGCTTCACGAACAATGGCTATCGCCAGCGGGTGGGTTGAACCCTGCTCTACAGCGGCGGCCAGCATAAGAAGCGCGTTTTCACTCATCTCCTGCGGATAAATACCGGTAACCTGCGGTTTACCTACGGTCAGCGTACCGGTTTTATCGAAGGCAATATGCTGAACCTGGCTCAGCTGTTCCAGCGCCGCACCGCCTTTAATCAATGCCCCGCGTCGTGCCGCAGCCGCCAGGCCAGACGTAATGGCCGCAGGAGTAGAGATCACCAGCGCACACGGACAGCCAATCAGCAGCAGCGTCAGACCTTTATAAATCCAGCCCTCCCACGGCGCAGCAAAGAACAACGGCGGGACGATAGTCACCAGCAGGGCGACCAGCATGATGGCGGGGGTGTAAATCCGGCTAAAGCGATCGATAAAACGTTCAACCGGTGCCCGGCGCTCTTCGGCTTCTTCAATCAGCTTCAGGATACGGTCAATAGCGCTGTCACCCGGTTCGGAAAGCACCGTCAGTTGTACCAGACGATCGACGCTGGTGGCTCCGGCAGGCACTTTTTCGCCTGCTGCCCGCTCAACAGGAATGGATTCCCCGGTCAGGGCGCTTTCGTCAAAACTTGCCGTGGCGGCGAGCAATGCGCCATCGGCTGGCAGACGTCCGCCCGCCGCGACTTCAATTACGTCGCCGGGGCGTAGCGTGTTGATCGCCACGGTCTCGCGGTTACCGTTCACTACCCGTGTGGCGGTTTCCGGTTTCAGCGCCATCAGCGCGCTGACCCCTTTACGTGCCCGGCTTGCCGCCCAGCCCTCAAGACGTTCGCCGATTAAGAACAGCAACAGCACCATTGCGGCTTCCGCTGTGGCACCAATGAACAACGCACCAATGGCCGCTACGCTCATCAGGGTTTCGATGGCAAACCAGCTACCTGTTTTCATCAGGCGCAACGCCTGACGGGCAATCGGGAAAAGACCAACCAGCGTGGTGGCGATAAACGCCAGATTGCCGAACGGATGGTTAATCTGTTCCAGGCTCCAGCTGAGGGCCATCATGATGATGAGTGTGATAAGTGGCAGATTTTCCCGCAATGGGGAGGTCTTCTCAACAGGAGCGCTTTCGCTACGCAGGGAGTAACCGGCCTTGCTGACGGCGGCTTCAACCTGTTTGCTCACATCATTATCCGCGCTGATCAGCAGCTTTTCGGTAGCAAATAGCACCTGAACATGGCTGACCCCAGGCACCTGTTTGACTGCATTTTCAACTTTACGGGCGCAGGCTGCGCAGTCCATGCCGTTGATTATCCAACTGTAGCGGCTCCCGCTTTCAGGCAGTGGCTGCACGTTTTGCGTTTCGCATGCGCCATCGCAGCAGCAGTCGTCTTTCGGCGGAGCCGGGCTCAGCTTAAGTGCCGAGAACTGGGGAACTTTTTTTGGTGTTTCTGGAGTCGACATGGCAGTCTCCGGTAATGATAATTTTCTCATTAACCGCAGCATACACTCTGGAGTCGACTCCAGAGTCAAGCGTTATTTAAATATACAGCGAACGGACAATCAGGAAATGCCCGGCAAAATAGCAAGCGGCGGCAATGGCGTTATCCGCACGGAAACGGCAGCGATAATGGCTGACCAGCCAGACGACATTACCGGCTAACAGCAGTGCTGCGCCGAAGAACGCGGACATCGCCGGAGACGTGGGACGGAAGAACCACAGCTCACCCGCCAGCCACACCATCACCAGCGTCATGGCGATGAACGTACAGACCGGCCAGCGCATCTCTTCCAGACGAGACCAAATCACCGCAACCAGCAGCGCGCCAATCACCAGTAGCACCAGCGGGAGCGGCCAGAAGAATGACAGCGTCATCTGGCTGGCAAAGTAGATGGTATAAAGCAGATGCGACAGGAAGAACGCACCCACGGCATACAGCAGACGCTGGCGCGGCAGCAGGGTTAAGGCATCGCCAATGAGAGAGGCGCACAATCCGGCGAGCACCAGATAACTGACGGCGTTAAACACCGGCGCTTGCCAGGCCAGTAGCAGAAGCAGCAACAGCGTGACGGGTTTAAATAACCAGCGCTGCCAGGCCGGGCCGCGATACGACGCATCGACGTAAAGCCATGCGGAAAAACAGACAGCGATAAATGACCAAAGCATATTAACTCCCTGTATCTGTTGAGGCTGAATAATCAGTTTCTGATCCAGTGTAGTGACGCGGACAGGCGTTTGGCAATGGTGGGGCAGGCAAGGTATCCTGAATTCCGCATAATCTGATGGGATTTTTGAATGAGCAAGATGCCGCTGTTTTTCATTATCGTGCTGGCGATTATCGTCATTGCCGCTTCGTTTCGTTTCGTGCAGCAGCGCCGTGAGAAAGCAGATAACGATGCCGCGCCGCTGATGCAAAAACGCGTGGTGGTGAGCAACAAACGCGAGAAAGCCCTTAACGACCGACGCTCGCGTCAGCAGCAGGTGACACCTGCGGGCGCGACCATGCGCTATGAAGCGAGTTTTAAGCCGGAAACCGGTGGGCTGGAGATGACCTTTCGCCTGGAGGCGCGGCAGTACCATCAACTGACGGTGGGTGAGAAAGGGACACTGAGTTATAAAGGGTCGCGGTTTGAAGGGTTTACGCCGGAGCCGTGATGTATTCCCTCTCCCCAATGGGGAGAGGGTGAGGGGCATCAGGGATCTTACTTCTTCACCTGCGCCTTAAATTTCTTCATCCACACCAGCAATTCAAACACGCCAAAAATAAACACGCGCAGTTGCTGCCAGCCGGTCATCTGTGGGCCATCCTTCGGCAGACCGTTTTTCAGCATTACCATCTGCAGGGCGTGCATAAAGGTGGTAAAGACAAACGCCACGTTCACGAAGATATTCATCGGGCGCGGGAACGGGTGCACCAGATTGAGGATCAAAAACGCCCAGACGCACAGCATCAGCAAACGTCCCATATTAATCAGTACTGGCATCGGATTCTCCTTGAGCCTGACGGTGATACAGACGATAAGCCACCTGACCTGCCACTTTTTCGCGGTGCAGATCCCAGTGAACGGGCACCGGCGGTAAACCGTTTTCCACTTCACTTTCTACATAAATCAGCGCGTCATCCGCCAGCCAGCCGTTGTTCTCCAGCAGGGATAACGTCTCTTCCAGCAACCCCTTACGGAACGGCGGGTCAACAAACACCACATTGTGCGGCGTGCCCTGTTGCGCGAGGAAACTCAGGGTGTTGGTGTTGACCACTTTGGCGTTGGTCGCTTTCAGCGTTGCCAGATTTTGCTGTAGCGTCTGCGCGACACCGCGCTCCATCTCCAGCAGCGTGGCGCTGGCAGCATAGCGCGACAACGCTTCCAGCCCTAATGCGCCGCTACCGGCGAAGCAGTCGAGGCAATGGGCATCCACCATAGAGGGGGCCAGCCAGTTGAACAGCGTCTCGCGAACGCGGTCGGTGGTGGGACGTAAACCGGGGCTATCCGGCACCGGTAATTTCCGGCCTCGCCACTGGCCGCCGATAATACGAATTTGACCGGCTGGGGCGCGGTTGGGTTTCTTCATCTCAGGAAAGCTCTGTTAACAATTGGCCTGCGATTGCGGGCGGTGATGTCAATTAAGTAAAGTGTTAGACTATTTCATCATTTTTTTAGCTTCCATGTATATAGCGCCGCGAGGAGTGTAGTCGCAGATGGCAAAACAAAAAAAACGTGGCTTCTTTTCCTGGCTGGGCTTCGGTGAAAAAGAGCAAGAAACAGAACAGAAAACCGAAGAGCAACAAGCTGTTGAAGAGCAGTCGCAACCTGAAACACCGGTAGAAACCGCTGCGGTTGTCGAAGCGGAAGAGCATGCGCACAGCAAAGAAGAGACTGAAGCCTTTGCTGAAGAAGTGGTTGACGTCACCGAACAGGTTCAGGAGAGTGAAAAACCAGAACCTGTTGTGGTTGAAGACGTTGCAGAGGTTATTGCAACGCCTCAGGCGGTCATTGAGCACGAAGAGTTGCCGCTGCCGGAAGAGGTGAAAGCCGAAGACGTTTCTGCCGAAGAGTGGCAGGCTGAAGCGGAAACCGTTGAAATTGTTGAGGCGGTGGAAGAGGAAGCGCAAAACGAACCAGAGCTGACTGACGAAGAGCTGGAAGCCCAGGCGCTGGCGGCACAAGCGACTGAAGACGACGTTACTGAACAGGCCGAAGAGAACGTCGTTCAGGAGCAGGAAAAACCGACCAAAGAAGGTTTCTTCGCCCGCCTGAAACGTAGCCTGCTTAAAACCAAAGAAAACTTAGGTTCCGGATTTATCAGTCTGTTCCGCGGCAAAAAGATCGACGACGATCTGTTTGAAGAGCTGGAAGAGCAACTGCTGATCGCCGATGTCGGCGTGGAAACCACCCGTAAGATCATCGCGAACCTGACGGAAGGGGCGAGTCGCAAACAGCTGCGCGACGCCGAAGCGCTGTACGGTCTGCTGAAAGACGAGATGGGTGAAATTCTCGCAAAAGTTGACGAACCGCTTAATATTGAAGGCAAAACACCATTTGTTATTCTGATGGTTGGCGTGAACGGTGTGGGTAAAACCACCACTATCGGCAAGCTGGCACGTCAGTTCGAGCAGCAGGGTAAATCGGTGATGCTGGCGGCGGGCGATACCTTCCGTGCAGCGGCGGTTGAGCAGCTGCAGGTCTGGGGCCAGCGCAACAACATTCCGGTGATTGCCCAGCATACAGGCGCAGATTCCGCGTCCGTTATTTTCGATGCTATCCAGGCGGCGAAGGCGCGTAATGTCGATGTGCTGATTGCCGATACCGCAGGGCGTTTGCAGAACAAATCGCACCTGATGGAAGAGTTGAAGAAAATCGTTCGCGTCATGAAGAAGCTGGACGAAGAAGCACCGCATGAAATTATGCTGACCATCGATGCCAGCACCGGGCAGAACGCCATTAGTCAGGCGAAACTGTTCCATGAAGCGGTAGGACTGACGGGGATCACGCTGACCAAGCTTGACGGTACCGCCAAAGGCGGGGTGATCTTCTCCGTGGCCGATCAGTTCGGCATTCCTATCCGTTACATCGGTGTGGGCGAGCGTATTGAGGATTTACGTCCGTTTAAAGCGGACGACTTTATTGAGGCATTATTTGCCCGAGAGGACTAACAATGATTCGCTTTGAACACGTCAGCAAGGCCTATCTCGGTGGGAGACAAGCGTTGCAGGGGGTGACATTCCACCTGCAGCCAGGCGAGATGGCATTCCTGACCGGCCATTCAGGCGCGGGGAAAAGTACCCTGCTCAAGCTTATCTGTGGGATCGAACGGCCCAGTGCCGGGAACATCTTTTTCAGCGGCCATGACATCAGCCGCCTGAAAAACCGTGAAGTGCCGTTCCTGCGTCGTCAGATCGGCATGATTTTCCAGGATCACCACCTGCTGATGGATCGCACGGTTTTCGATAACGTGGCGATCCCGCTGATCATTGCCGGTGCCAGCTATGATGATATCCGCCGTCGCGTGTCTGCGGCGCTGGATAAAGTCGGGCTACTGGACAAAGCGAAGAACTTCCCGATCCAGCTTTCCGGCGGTGAGCAGCAACGTGTGGGTATTGCCCGTGCGGTGGTGAACAAGCCTGCGGTATTGCTGGCGGATGAACCGACCGGTAACCTGGACGATGCCCTGTCCGAAGGGATTTTGCGTCTGTTTGAGGAATTTAACCGCGTTGGGGTAACGGTCTTGATGGCGACGCACGACATCAATCTTATCTCTCGTCGTTCGTACCGCATGCTGACCCTGAGCGACGGTCATTTGCACGGAGGCCACGGTGAATAAGCGTGATGCAATAAACCAGATTCGACAGTTCGGGAACCGGTTTGACCGTTTCCGTAAGTCGCAGGGCGGCGGTGACGGCAATCGTAATACACCCAAGCGCGCGAAAGCCGCACCGAAGCCGAACTCCCGCAAAACCAACGTCTTCAATGAGCAGGTGCGCTATGCCTTCCACGGCGCATTGCAGGATCTGAAAAGCAAGCCGCTGGCCACGTTCCTGACGGTGATGGTAATTGCCATCTCCCTGACCCTGCCAAGTGTTTGCTACATGGTGTATAAGAACGTCAACCAGGCGGCGTCACAGTATTATCCGTCGCCGCAGATCACGGTCTATCTGGATAAAGCGCTCGACGATAACGCGGCGGCGCAGGTGGTCGGGCAGATCCAGGCCGAACAGGGCGTTGAGAAGGTCAACTATCTCTCGCGTGATGAAGCGCTGGGTGAGTTCCGCAACTGGTCAGGGTTTGGTGGCGCGCTGGACATGCTCGAAGAAAACCCGCTGCCTGCCGTGGCAGTGGTGATCCCGAAGCTTGATTTTCAGGGCACGAATGCACTCAACACCCTGCGTGACCGCATCACCGGCATTAAAGGCATTGATGAAGTGCGTATGGATGACAGCTGGTTCGCGCGTCTCTCTGCCCTGACCGGGCTGGTAGGGCGTGTGGCGGCGATGATTGGTGTGCTGATGGTGGCAGCGGTATTCCTTGTCATCGGTAACAGTGTGCGTCTGAGCATCTTCGCCCGCCGTGATACCATCAACGTGCAAAAACTGATTGGTGCGACGGATGGTTTCATCCTCCGGCCATTCCTCTACGGCGGCGCATTGCTCGGTTTTTCCGGCGCATTTCTTTCATTAATATTGTCAGAAATTTTGGTGATGCGGCTCTCCTCTGCCGTCACCGAAGTGGCGCAGGTTTTCGGAACTAAGTTTGATATCAGTGGCTTAGGGTTCGATGAGTGTCTGTTGCTACTGCTGGTCTGCTCGATGATCGGCTGGGTGGCCGCATGGCTGGCGACGGTTCAACATTTACGTCACTTTACTCCCGATTAAGAAAAGCGTGATATAATCTTTCCCTGCACCGAGGTGTTCGCTCTGCAGGGAAAGAGTCCCTGTTGTCTCTTCCCCGTATTATCATCTCCATGTCACATTTTGTGCGTAATTTATTCACCGTTGCACCTGGAACTTGTGGATAAAATCACTGTCTGATAAAAGAGTGAATGCTAATCTCGTTGCTCAAACGCTTTGGCATGGTTGTTGCCTGACGGGGATAACCAGGGTCAGAAGAGAAACATTGAGAGGAATGAATGACCAAAGAAATGCAAACTTTAGCTTTAGCCCCTGTTGGTAACCTGGAGTCTTACATCCGGGCTGCGAACACCTGGCCGATGTTAACGGCCGAGGAAGAAAAGGAGCTTGCTGAAAAGCTGCATTACCAGGGCTGCCTGGAATCAGCTAAGAAGCTGATCCTGTCTCACCTGCGCTTTGTTGTTCACGTTGCTCGTAATTATGCGGGCTACGGCCTGCCGCAGGCAGACTTGATTCAGGAAGGTAACATCGGTCTGATGAAGGCTGTACGTCGCTTTAACCCGGAAGTGGGTGTGCGACTGGTCTCCTTCGCCGTACACTGGATCAAAGCTGAAATTCACGAATACGTTCTGCGTAACTGGCGTATCGTGAAGGTCGCCACGACAAAAGCGCAACGCAAACTGTTCTTCAATCTGCGTAAAACCAAGCAGCGTCTGGGCTGGTTCAATCAGGATGAAGTTGAAATGGTGGCGCGCGAGCTGGGCGTATCCAGCAAAGACGTGCGTGAGATGGAATCCCGTATGGCCGCGCAGGACATGACGTTTGACATGTCTTCCGACGATGATGCCTCTGACAGCCAGCCGATGGCACCGGTTCTGTATCTGCAGGATAAGACCTCTAACTTTGCCGACGGCATTGAAGAGGACAACTGGGAAGATCAGGCCGCGAACAAGCTGAGCTATGCGATGGAAGGCCTCGACGAACGTAGTCAGGATATTATCCGTGCCCGTTGGCTGGACGAAGACAACAAGTCCACGCTGCAGGAACTGGCCGACCGCTACGGCGTGTCCGCTGAACGTGTGCGTCAGCTTGAAAAGAACGCCATGAAAAAACTTCGCGCCGCTATCGAAGCGTAATTCCCGCGAAGTCCCCGATGACCCTCGAATGCAAATTCGGGGGTTTTGTTTTTTTATCTCCCGCTCTGGCGAATTCCGCCCCCCTGGCAAACACTTACAGATGCGCTAAGCAGGCAACTTTCTCAGGGGGACAGGGTGAAAAATAACGAACTGAATGACCGGCGTTTGCAGGCGACGCCGCGCGGTATTGGGGTGATGTGTAACTTCTATGCCGAAAAAGCCGAAAATGCCACGGTGTGGGACGTTGAAGGCAATGAGTACATTGATTTCGCCGCCGGGATCGCCGTGCTGAATACCGGGCACCGGCATCCAAAAGTTATCTCCGCTATCGAAAAACAACTCCACGCATTTACCCATACGGCATACCAGATTGTGCCGTACGAAGGCTATGTAGCCCTTGCCGAGCGTCTTAACGAACGTGTGCCCATTGACGGCCCGGCCAAAACGGCCTTCTTCTCGACGGGCGCAGAAGCCGTCGAAAACGCGGTGAAAATTGCCCGCGCGTATACCCGACGTCCCGGTCTTATCACTTTCGGCGGTGGCTTCCACGGCCGCACTTTTATGACAATGGCACTGACGGGGAAAGTCGCGCCGTACAAGCTGGGCTTTGGCCCGTTCCCTGGCTCGGTTTACCACGCGCAATACCCGAACGTGCTGCACGGCGTCAGTACGGCGGAGTCGCTGAAAAGCCTGGAGCGTATCTTTAAAGCAGACATCGCCCCGGATCAGGTGGCGGCCATTATCCTTGAGCCTGTTCAGGGTGAGGGGGGGTTCAACGTCGCCCCTGCTGATTTCATGCAGGCACTGCGTGCCCTGTGCGATACCCACGGTATTTTGCTGATTGCTGACGAAGTACAAACCGGCTTCGCGCGTACCGGCAAGCTCTTCTCGATGGAACATCACTGCGTGAAGGCTGACTTGATCACGATGGCGAAAAGCCTGGCGGGTGGAATGCCGCTCTCTGCGGTATCGGGCCGGGCAGAGGTGATGGATGCACCCGCACCAGGCGGGCTGGGCGGCACCTATGCGGGTAACCCGCTGGCGATTGCGGCGGCCCACGCCGTACTGGACGTGATTGAAGAAGAGGAACTCTGCACGCGGGCGGCGCATCTCGGCCACCATCTGGTGGAGGTGCTGAATAAAGCGAAAGCGGGCTGTCCGTTTATCGCCGACATTCGCGCGCAAGGTTCAATGGTAGCGGTAGAGTTTAACGACCCGCAGAGCGGGCATCCGTCACCGGAATTCACCCGTCTGGTGCAGGAGCGTGCGCTGAAGGAAGGTCTGCTGCTTCTGAGCTGTGGCGTGTATGGCAACGTCATCCGCTTCCTGTACCCGCTCACCATCCCCGAAGTGCAGTTCCGTAAAGCGCTGGATATTATTTCCGCGTCGCTGACACGTTAAAGCCACAAGCCCGGCTGAAATGACTGCCGGGCTTATCATATATTCATTTCAAATTAGCTATTCCAAAATCATAAAAATGGGGTATGTTTTAGCAGAGTATGCTGAAAAAGCGCGAGTGGTATACCTATAACTGAAATAAAGCGCTACGCAACAACATCACAACAATCGTAATAACCATAATAATGGGGAATCTCAGGATGAATATGAAGGGTAAAGCGTTACTGGCAGGATGTATCGCGTTGGCATTCAGTACGATGGCGCAGGCAGACATTAAAGTCGCCGTCGTTGGTGCGATGTCCGGTCCGGTAGCTCAGTATGGTGACCAGGAGTTTACTGGCGCAGAACAGGCTGTTGCAGACATTAATGCTAAGGGCGGAATCAAAGGCGAAAAACTGCAGATCGTAAAATATGATGATGCCTGTGATCCGAAACAAGCGGTAGCCGTAGCGAACAAAGTGGTGAACGACGGGATCAAATACGTTATCGGCCACCTGTGCTCCTCCTCTACACAGCCAGCGTCTGACATCTACGAAGACGAAGGTATTTTGATGATCACCCCGGCCGCAACTGCACCAGAGCTGACCGCACGTGGTTATAAGCTGACTCTGCGTACCACTGGCCTGGACTCCGATCAGGGCCCAACTGCCGCCAAATACATTGTTGAAAAAGTGAAACCGAAACGCATTGCGATCGTTCACGACAAACAGCAATACGGTGAAGGCCTGGCGCGCTCAGTGCAGGATAACCTTAAGAAAGCGAATGCCGACGTGGTGTTCTTCGACGGTATTACTGCCGGTGAAAAAGACTTCTCCACCCTGGTGGCGCGTCTGAAGAAAGAGAATATCGATTTCGTTTACTACGGCGGCTATCACCCGGAGATGGGTCAGATCCTGCGTCAGGCGCGTGCTGCGGGCCTGAAAACCCAGTTCATGGGGCCTGAAGGTGTGGCGAACGTGTCGCTGTCTAACATTGCCGGTGAATCTGCTGAAGGCCTGCTGGTCACCAAGCCGAAGAACTACGATCAGGTACCTGCGAACAAACCGATTGTAGATGCCATCAAGGCGAAGAAACAGGATCCAAGTGGTGCGTTCGTGTGGACGACTTACGCTGCGCTGCAGACCCTGCAGGCAGGTCTGAACCAGTCAACCGATCCGGCTAAGATTGCCACCTGGCTGAAAGCGAACTCCGTAGATACCGTTATGGGCCCGCTTTCCTGGGATGCGAAGGGCGACCTGAAGGGCTTTGAGTTCGGCGTGTTTAACTGGCATGCCAACGGTACGGCGACCGACGCAAAATAAACGCAAATGGCAACCTTGCGGTTGCCATTTTAGTGTTTGCACCCTCTCCCCGTGGGAGAGGGCCGGGGTGAGGGCATCAGGCCGCACACATCAGGCCGCACAGAACAAAACTAGCGCTTCTCCCACCCATTTGCCTGCGCCGTAAACCCTAATGCCTGCATAAATGCCGCCATCACGCTGCGGTCTTCCACGCCCACGTCGGCCATCCACCAGGAGGTCACACTCGGGTTTTCGCGGATAACCTCTTCAACCAGATACTGCCCTACACCGCGACGGCGGGTTACGTCACGCACGCGAAGTGAGTCCAGCGCCCCTTCCGTACCGCTCAGTGTGACGCGCACAGCCGCCAGCAGACGCTCGTTAAAACGCGCGGCATAAATGCGATGAGTCTCGTCGACGGTCAGCGACGAAGGGGAATATTCCGGCCAGATTTTGCCCAGGTCGATATGATCCTGGTCGCTAAAGGTCACCAGACGAACGATAGTCAGTTTCATTAGCTACTTGTCCAAATCAAATAGAGTGGGGGCAGTGTACTCAATTTATTCACTCAGCGGCTTCTTCTTTTTATTTCCATTAACCAGGTGATTAGTTTTTTGGCAACGCATTGTGCAGTTCGAAAACATATGGATCGAAAAATAAGCAGAATTTTAACCTAAATGGCAGTGATTTATTCGGCGCTTTATGCCGTTATTTTATGCTGCAAACTGCGCTTTTATTTGTTTATCTCTGTCTGATTTCAGAATATTATCTTTGCTTAATCGCCTGAAAAATAGAGATATTAGTCTGGTTTTTGTGAAAAAACTGCGCTAAACCATTAAAGGCACTGGTAAAAATAGCGTTGTTCATTAAAAGTACAGAATGCTTTTTAACCATAATAAAACAAAATATATACACAACATCACGAATGGGGATTCAGAGATGAAAAGGAACGCGAAGACGTTAATCGCGGGGATGGTCGCACTGGCGATTTCGCATGCAGCTATGGCGGAAGAGATTAAAGTTGCTGTCGTCGGTGCGATGTCCGGCCCTGTCGCCCAGTGGGGAGATATGGAGTTCAACGGCGCGCGCCAGGCAATCAAAGACATCAACGCCAAAGGCGGTATCAAAGGTGACAAGCTGGTAGGTGTGGAGTACGACGACGCCTGCGATCCAAAACAGGCCGTGGCAGTCGCCAACAAAATTGTGAACGATGGCATCCAGTACGTGATCGGCCACCTGTGCTCATCGTCCACTCAGCCTGCGTCTGATATCTACGAAGACGAAGGCATTCTGATGATTACCCCTGGTGCGACTAACCCGGAGCTGACCCAGCGCGGTTATCAGCACATCATGCGTACTGCCGGTCTGGACTCCTCTCAGGGGCCAACTGCCGCCAAATATATCCTCGAAAACGTCAAGCCGCAGCGTATCGCCATTATTCATGACAAGCAGCAGTATGGCGAAGGTCTGGCGCGTTCCGTTCAGGATGGCCTGAAAAAAGGCGGTGCGAATGTTGTCTTCTTCGACGGTATTACCGCGGGTGAGAAAGACTTCTCCGCGCTGATTGCCCGTCTGCAAAAAGAAAACATCGATTTCGTTTACTACGGTGGCTACTACCCGGAAATGGGCCAGATGCTGCGCCAGGCACGTTCAGTCGGTCTGAAAACCCAGTTTATGGGGCCGGAAGGTGTGGGCAATGCCTCACTGTCTAACATTGCGGGCGACGCTGCCGAAGGCATGCTGGTGACGATGCCAAAACGCTATGACCAGGATCCGGCGAACAAAACTATCGTTGATGCGCTCAAGGCGCAGAAGAAAGATCCGAGTGGTCCATACGTGTGGATCACTTACGCAGCGGTGCAGTCTCTGGCAACCGCACTGGATCGTAGCGGCAGCAAAGAACCGCTGGCGCTGGTGAAAGATTTAAAAGCACACGGGGTGAACACCGTGATTGGGCCGCTGAACTGGGATGAGAAAGGCGATCTGAAGGGATTTGAGTTTGGTGTCTTTAAGTGGCACGCCGATGGTTCGTCCTCGGTCGCCAAATAATTATCCCACCGCCCGAACCACCGGGCGGGTATAAAAAGGTTTGCATATGTCCGAGCAGTTTCTCTATTTCTTGCAGCAGATGTTTAACGGCGTCACGCTGGGAAGCACCTACGCGCTGATCGCCATCGGTTATACGATGGTTTACGGCATTATCGGCATGATCAACTTCGCCCACGGCGAGGTGTACATGATCGGTAGCTATGTCTCCTTTATGATCATTGCCGCCCTGATGATGATGGGTATCGACAGCAGCTGGTTGCTGGTTGCCGCCGGATTTGTCGGCGCGATTGTGATTGCCAGTGCCTACGGCTGGAGCATTGAGCGCGTGGCCTACCGGCCGGTGCGCAGCTCCAAGCGCCTGATTGCACTCATCTCCGCCATCGGGATGTCTATCTTCCTGCAAAACTACGTCAGCCTGACGGAAGGCTCACGCGATGTGGCGTTGCCAAGCCTGTTTAACGGCCAGTGGATTGTAGGAGCCAGCGACAACTTCTCTGCCTCTATCACCACCATGCAGCTGGTTATCTGGATTGTGACCTTCATTGCGATGCTCGCCCTGACGCTGTTCATCCGTTACTCCCGCATGGGACGCGCCTGCCGCGCCTGTGCAGAAGATCTGAAGATGGCGAGCCTGCTCGGCATCAACACCGACCGCGTGATTGCGCTTACCTTCGTGATTGGCGCAGCGATGGCGGCGGTGGCGGGCGTATTGCTCGGTCAGTTCTACGGCGTAATCAACCCGTACATCGGCTTTATGGCCGGGATGAAAGCTTTCACTGCGGCGGTGCTGGGCGGTATCGGCAGTATTCCTGGCGCGATGATTGGTGGCCTGATCCTGGGCGTGGCTGAAGCGCTCTCTTCGGCGTATCTGAGTACCGAATATAAAGATGTGGTGTCGTTTGCCCTGCTGATTCTGGTTCTGCTGGTGATGCCTACCGGTATTCTGGGTCGTCCGGAGGTAGAGAAAGTATGAAACCGATGCATTTTGCAATGGCGTTGCTCTCTGCTGCCATGTTCTTCGTGCTGGCGGGCGTCTTTATGGGCGTTCAGTTAGAGCTGGATGGCACTAAGCTGGTGGTCGATACCGCCGCCGACATCCGCTGGCAGTGGGTGTTTATTGGTACTGCGGTCGTGTTCCTGTTCCAGCTGCTGCGTCCGCTGTTCCAGAAGACGCTGAAAAACGTCTCTGGCCCGAAATTTGTGCTGCCCGCTATCGACGGTTCTACCGTTAAGCAGAAACTGTTCCTCGTGGCGCTGCTGGTGGCTGCTGTTGCGTGGCCGTTTGTGGTATCGCGCGGTACGGTGGATATCGCGACGCTGACCATGATCTACGTGATCCTCGGTCTCGGCCTCAACGTGGTGGTGGGCTTGTCCGGCCTGCTGGTGCTGGGCTACGGCGGCTTTTACGCCATCGGTGCCTACACCTTTGCGCTGCTGAACCACTATTACGGCCTCGGATTCTGGACGTGTCTGCCGCTGGCTGGGCTGGTTTCTGCCGCGGCGGGCTTCCTGCTGGGCTTCCCGGTGCTGCGTCTGCGTGGTGACTATTTAGCGATTGTGACCTTAGGCTTCGGTGAAATCGTCCGTATCCTGCTGCTCAACAATACTGAAGTGACCGGTGGCCCGAACGGTATCAGCCAGATCCCGAAACCGACCTTCTTCGGTCTGGAGTTCAGCCGTACCGCCCGCGAAGGTGGCTGGGATACTTTCAGCAACTTCTTTGGTATGAGGTATGACCCGTCCGACCGCGTTATCTGGCTTTACCTGGTCGCGCTGCTGCTGGTGGTGATTACGCTGTTCGTGATTAACCGTCTGCTGCGTATGCCGCTGGGCCGCGCCTGGGAAGCACTGCGTGAAGATGAGATTGCCTGTCGCTCGCTGGGCCTGAACCCAACCCGTATCAAGCTGACCGCGTTCACCATCAGTGCCGCATTTGCCGGTTTCGCCGGAACGCTGTTTGCCGCACGTCAGGGCTTCGTCAGCCCGGAATCGTTCACCTTTGCCGAATCCGCCTTTGTGCTGGCGATTGTGGTGCTCGGCGGGATGGGCTCGCAGTTCGCCGTTATTCTGGCGGCCATCCTGCTGGTGGTATCGCGTGAACTGATGCGTGACTTTAACGAATACAGCATGCTGATGCTGGGTGGTTTGATGGTGCTGATGATGATCTGGCGTCCGCAGGGCTTGCTGCCGATGACGCGTCCACAGCTGAAGCTGAAGAACGGACAAGCGAAAGGAGAGCAGGCATGAGTCAGCCATTATTATCCGTTAACGGCCTGATGATGCGTTTTGGCGGCCTGCTGGCGGTCAACAACGTCTCTCTGGATCTGCACAAGAAAGAGATTGTCTCCCTGATTGGCCCGAACGGCGCGGGGAAAACAACCGTGTTTAACTGCCTGACCGGTTTTTACAAGCCAACGGGCGGTACCATTATGCTGCGCGACCAACATCTGGAAGGATTGCCGGGCCAGCAAATTGCCCGTATGGGCGTGGTGCGTACCTTCCAGCACGTGCGTCTGTTCCGCGAGATGACGGTGATTGAGAACCTGCTGGTGGCACAACATCAGCAGCTCAAAACGGGCATCTTCTCTGGCCTGCTGAAAACCCCAGCTTTCCGTCGTGCGCAGAGCGAAGCGTTAGATCGCGCTGCGACCTGGCTCGACCGTATTGGTCTGCTCCAGCACGCTAACCGTCAGGCGAGCAACCTGGCCTACGGTGATCAGCGTCGCCTTGAGATTGTGCGCTGCATGGTGACCCAGCCGGAAATCCTGATGCTCGACGAACCGGCTGCGGGCCTCAACCCGAAAGAGACCAAAGAGCTGGACGAGTTGATTGCTGAGCTGCGCGATCATCACGACACCACTATTCTGTTGATTGAACATGATATGAAGCTGGTGATGGGCATCTCTGACCGTATCTACGTGGTGAACCAGGGTACACCGCTGGCGAATGGTACGCCGGATGAGATCCGCAACAACCCGGACGTGATCCGTGCTTACCTGGGTGAGGCATAAGATGGAAAAAGCGATGTTAACGTTTGATAAAGTAAATGCCCACTACGGTAAGATCCAGGCGTTGCATGACGTCAGCCTGCATATCAATCAGGGTGAAATCGTCACCTTGATCGGGGCCAACGGCGCGGGTAAAACCACGCTGCTGGGTACCCTGTGCGGTGATCCGCGTGCCACCAGCGGGCGGATTGTGTTTGATGGCAAAGACATTACCGACTGGCAGACCGCCAAAATCATGCGTGAAGCGGTGGCGATTGTCCCGGAAGGGCGTCGCGTGTTTTCTCGTATGACGGTGGAAGAGAATCTGGCAATGGGGGGCTTCTTTGCCGATCGTGACCAGTATCAGACCCGTATCAAGCGTGTGTATGAACTCTTCCCGCGGTTGTGGGAACGCCGCATTCAGCGTGCGGGCACCATGTCTGGCGGTGAACAGCAGATGCTGGCGATTGGCCGTGCGCTGATGAGCCAGCCGCGCCTGTTACTGCTTGATGAACCGTCGCTCGGTCTTGCGCCGATCATCATCCAGCAGATTTTCGACACCATCGAGCAACTGCGTAAGGAGGGGATGACCATCTTCCTCGTCGAGCAGAACGCCAACCAGGCGCTGAAGCTGGCTGACCGTGGTTACGTGCTGGAGAATGGCCGCGTGGTGCTGGAAGACACCGGTGACGCGCTGCTGGCGAACGAAGCAGTGCGGAGTGCGTATTTAGGCGGTTAGGTAAAAGCAAAAAGGCAACGCACGTTGCCTTTTTTAGTGTTTGTACCCTCTCCCGTGGGAGAGGGCCAGGGTGAGGGCACCAGACCGCACGAGGTAAAAGCAAAAAGGCAACGCACGTTGCCTTTTTTAGTGTTTGTACCCTCTCCCGTGGGAGAGGGCCAGGGTGAGGGCACCAGACCGCACGAGGTAAAAGCAAAAAGGCAACGTACGTTGCCTTTTTTAGTGTTTGTACCCTCTCCCGTGGGAGAGGGCCAGGGTGAGGGCACCAGACCGCACGAGGTAAAAGCAAAAAGGCAACGCACGTTGCCTTTTTTAATGTTTGTACCCTCTCCCTGTGGGAGAGGGCCAGGGTGAGGGCACCAGACCACACCCAACGCCTTCACATAACCATCATCCCCCTGACGCTTTGCTGTCACTTATCTGTAAACAAACAGTTATTTTTCTGTCATTCGAGCATGTCATGTTACCTCGCGAGCATAAAACGCGTGATATCGCGCATCCGGCACAATAAGAGAGATGACAATGACATCGTTACGACACACAGCTTTGGGTCTGGCACTGGGTCTGGCTTTTGCGACGAACGCAATGGCTGTCACCACCATTCCGTTCTGGCATTCTATGGAAGGGGAGTTGGGTAAAGAAGTCGACTCCCTGGCGCAACGCTTCAACGACACCCACCCGGATTACAAAATTGTGCCGGTGTACAAAGGTAACTACGAGCAGAGCCTGAGCGCGGGCATTGCCGCTTTCCGTACCGGTAACGCGCCTGCGTTGTTACAGGTTTATGAAGTGGGTACCGCCACCATGATGGCCTCTAAAGCCATCAAACCCGTGTACGAAGTCTTTAAAGATGCAGGCATCAACTTCGACGAATCTCAGTTCGTGCCGACGGTGGCGGGTTACTACACAGATTCTAAAACCGGTCACCTGCTGTCTCAGCCATTCAACAGCTCCACGCCGGTGCTGTACTACAACAAAGACGCCTTTAAGAAAGCCGGTTTAGACCCGGAGCAGCCACCAAAAACCTGGCAGGATCTGGCCGAGTACACCGCGAAGCTGAAAGCGGCGGGTATGAAGTGCGGTTACGCCAGCGGCTGGCAGGGCTGGATCCAGATTGAAAACTTCAGCGCCTGGCACGGTCTGCCAGTTGCCACCAAAAACAACGGTTTTGACGGCACTGACGCGGTACTGGAGTTCAACAAGCCAGAGCAGGTGAAACACATTGCACTGCTGGAGGCACTGAACAAGAAGGGCGATTTCAGCTACTTCGGTCGTAAAGACGAATCTACGGAGAAGTTCTACAACGGTGACTGTGCCATTACCACCGCGTCTTCTGGTTCGCTGGCGGATATCCGTCACTACGCCAAATTCAACTACGGCGTGGGCATGATGCCTTACGACGCTGATGTGAAAGGCGCGCCGCAGAACGCCATCATCGGCGGAGCGAGCCTGTGGGTGATGCAGGGTAAAGACAAAGGCACTTATAAAGGCGTGGCCGAGTTCCTCGACTTCCTGGCGAAGCCTGAGATTGCCGCAGAATGGCACCAGAAAACGGGCTACCTGCCAATCACCAAAGCCGCGTATGACCTGACCCGCGAGCAGGGCTTCTATGACAAGAACCCAGGGGCGGATATCGCCACGCGTCAGATGCTGAACAAGCCACCGTTGCCATTCACCAAAGGTCTGCGTCTGGGCAACATGCCGCAGATCCGCACCATCGTTGATGAAGAACTGGAAAGCGTGTGGACCGGTAAGAAAACCCCACAGCAGGCGCTGGACTCTGCGGTAGAGCGCGGAAATCAGCTGCTGCGCCGCTTTGAGCAGTCGACAAAGTCTTAATCCTTTTACCCTCACCCTCGCCCTCTCCCAAAGGGAGAGGGAACTCATACACCCTCTCCCTTTGGGAGAGGGCTGGGGTGAGGGGAAATCAACCTGAGCTAATTTATGTCCTCATCCCGTCCCGTGTTTCGTTCGCGCTGGCTGCCGTATTTGCTGGTCGCGCCGCAACTGGTCATCACCGTTATCTTCTTTATCTGGCCTGCGGGCGAAGCGCTGTGGTACTCGGTACAAAGTGTCGATCCGTTCGGGCTTTCCAGCCAGTTTGTCGGCCTGGATAACTTCGCGACCCTGTGGCACGACAGCTACTACATCGACGCCTTCTGGACGACGATCAAATTCAGCACGCTGGTTACCGTGAGCGGCCTTATCGCCTCGCTGTTTTTTGCCGCGCTGGTGGATTATGTGGTGCGCGGCAGCCGTCTCTATCAGACGCTGATGCTGTTACCTTACGCTGTGGCCCCTGCGGTTGCTGCCGTGCTGTGGATCTTCCTGTTTAACCCAGGGCGCGGGTTGATTACCCACTTCCTCGCGGAATTTGGTGTTGAGTGGAACCACGCACAGAACAGCGGTCAGGCCATGTTCCTGGTGGTGTTTGCCTCAGTATGGAAGCAGATCAGCTACAACTTCCTGTTCTTCTTTGCCGCGCTGCAATCCATTCCGCGTTCGCTGGTAGAAGCTGCGGCGATTGATGGTGCAGGCCCGGTTCGCCGCTTCTTCAGACTGTCGTTGCCGCTGATCGCCCCGGTGAGTTTCTTCCTGCTGGTGGTTAACCTTGTGTACGCCTTCTTCGATACCTTCCCGGTGATCGACGCTGCGACCGCTGGCGGCCCGGTACAGGCGACGACCACGCTGATCTACAAGATCTACCGCGAAGGTTTTGCCGGTCTGGATCTCTCAGCCTCCGCCGCGCAGTCGGTCGTGCTGATGTTCCTCGTCATCATCCTTACGGTGGTGCAGTTCCGTTATGTTGAAAGTAAGGTGCGCTACCAATGATTGAGAACCGTCGCGGGCTGACGATTTTCAGCCATACCATGCTGATTCTGGGCATTATCGTCATCCTGTTCCCGCTTTATGTGGCCTTTGTGGCCGCCACGCTGGACACCAAAGCGGTGTTTGATACGCCGATGACGCTGATCCCGGGCGGACATCTGTTCGAGAACATGGAAACCATCTGGACGCAGGGCGTGGGTGCCAACAGCGCACCATTCTGGCTGATGATGCTCAACAGCTTCATCATGGCGTTCGGTATTACGGTGGGCAAAATTACGGTGTCGATGCTGTCTGCTTTTGCCATCGTCTGGTTCCGTTTTCCCCTGCGTAACCTGTTCTTCTGGATGATTTTCATCACCCTGATGCTGCCAGTGGAAGTCCGTATCTTCCCGACGGTGGAAGTGATTGCCAACCTGAATATGCTGGACAGCTACGCGGGCTTAACCTTGCCGCTGATGGCCTCGGCGACCGCTACTTTCCTGTTCCGTCAGTTCTTTATGACCCTGCCGGACGAACTGATTGAAGCGGCGCGTATCGACGGTGCTTCGCCGATGCGCTTCTTCCGCGACATCGTGTTGCCGCTGTCGAAAACCAACCTCGCGGCGCTGTTTGTGATCACCTTTATCTACGGCTGGAACCAGTACCTGTGGCCGCTGCTGATTATCCAGGACGTCAACCTCGGCACCGCCGTGGCGGGCATCAAAGGCATGATCGCCACCGGTGAAGGCACCACCCTCTGGAACCAGGTCATGGCGGCGATGCTGCTCACCCTTATCCCCCCGGTCGTAATCGTTTTAGCCATGCAGCGTGCGTTTGTGCGTGGTTTAGTGGACAGTGAGAAATAAGATGGCAGGACTGAAACTTCAGGCAGTAACCAAAAGCTGGGACGGCAAAACCCAGGTCATTCAGCCGCTCACGCTCGATGTGGCGGACGGAGAGTTCATTGTGATGGTCGGCCCGTCTGGCTGTGGCAAATCGACGCTGTTGCGTATGGTGGCCGGGCTGGAACGCGTGACCTCCGGCGATATCTGGATTGACCGCCAGCGCGTCACCGAGATGGAGCCGAAAGACAGGGGCATCGCGATGGTGTTCCAGAACTATGCCCTTTACCCGCACATGAGCGTGGAAGAGAACATGGCCTGGGGGCTGAAAATTCGCGGTATGGGCAAAAGCCATATCGACGAGCGGGTGAAAGAAGCGGCACGCATTCTGGAGCTGGACGGTTTGCTGAAGCGCCGCCCACGTGAGCTTTCCGGCGGCCAGCGTCAGCGCGTGGCGATGGGACGTGCCATCGTGCGCGACCCGGCGGTATTCCTGTTCGACGAACCACTCTCCAACCTGGATGCCAAACTGCGCGTGCAGATGCGCCTTGAGCTGCAACAATTGCATCGCCGTCTGAAAACAACATCCCTGTACGTGACCCACGATCAGGTGGAGGCCATGACCCTCGCCCAGCGGGTGATGGTGATGAACAAAGGCATCGCCGAGCAGATTGGCACCCCGGTGGAAGTGTATGAGAAACCGGCCACCCGCTTTGTGGCGAGCTTTATCGGCAGCCCGGCGATGAACCTGCTGGAAGGCCATATCAGCAACGCGGGCACGCACTTTGAGCTGGAAAGCGGGATGGCCATCCCGATCAACTGGTACTATCGTGGCTACGCCGGGCGTAAAATGACGCTCGGTATCCGCCCGGAGCATATCGGTTTAACTTCTCAGGCGGAAGGCGGCGTGCCGTTGGTGATGGACACGCTGGAGATGCTGGGGGCAGATAACCTGGCGCACGGACGGTGGGGCGAGCAAAAACTGGTGGTGCGTCTGGCACACCAGGAACGCCCTAAAGCAGGCAGCACGCTGTGGCTGCATCTGCCGGAAAATCACCTGCACTTCTTTGACGGTGAAACAGGACAACGAGTATGAGCAACTGGCCTTATCCCCACATCGTCGCCCACCGTGGCGGCGGTAAACTGGCACCGGAAAATACCCTGGCGGCGATCGACATGGGGGCGCGTTACGGTCATACGATGATCGAGTTCGACGCCAAACTGTCGAAAGACGGCGAAATTTTCCTGCTGCACGATGACAACCTCGAACGCACCAGCAACGGCTGGGGCGTAGCAGGGGAGTTGCCGTGGCGTGACCTGCTGAACGTGGATGCCGGAAGCTGGTACAGCGGCGAATTCAAGGGCGAACCGCTGCCGCTGCTGGCGAACGTAGCAGACCGCTGTCGTCAACACGGGATGATGGCTAACATCGAAATCAAACCGACCACGGGCACCGGGCCACTGACGGGCAAAGTGGTTGCGCTGGCTGCTCGTGAGCTGTGGGAAGGAATGACCGCACCGCTGCTGTCGTCGTTTGAAATTGATGCACTGGAAGCGGCGCAGGCTGCTGTGCCGGAGCTGCCGCGCGGGCTGCTGCTGGACGAATGGCGTGAAGACTGGCGCGAGCTGACGTCCCGCTTAGCCTGTGTGTCTATCCACCTGAACCACTCGCTGCTGGATGAAGCACGGGTGAAGATGTTGAAAGCGGCGGGTCTGCATATTCTGGTTTACACCGTCAACAAACCCCAGCGTGCGGCTGAGCTGCTGCGCTGGGGAGTGGACTGCATCTGTACCGATGCAATTGATCTGATTGGCCCGAATTTTAGTTCTGTGGATTAAGCATACTGCCATTCGACTGCGGCGGCAGCATATGCTGCTGACCGCTACTTTGGGTTGTTCCCCCGCCTAACATGCCGCCGTTATGGTTTGGCAACGGCTGCTCACGTACCTGGCCCTGCTGAATGCGCTGGGTATTGGCATCCATCTGGTTTTGCAGGCCCTGCTGCTGCATCTGGGTCTGCATTTTCAGCTGCTGGTTCAGCATCCCTTTTTGCTGCTGCTGTTGGCTCATCATCTCCGTTTGCATACGCTGCTGGCTGGGAATGACATAACCCTGCTGGTTCGGGTTATTCAGGGTATTCAGGGGCTGTGCGAGCGCGGTAAAGGGTATCAGTGCTGCAATGATCAAAAGCTGTTTCACGGTTGTCTCCTCCTTCTGAGGCTTTTCTTAAGTTTACCCTGAATCCGGCATAACGATGATTTTTTAGGAGTTGTGAACCAGGCTTAACCGGGGAATATGGATCCCTTCACCTGGAGAACAATAATGATGAAACCAACGTTTTTGCGCTGGGTAGCGATCGCCGCACTGATGGCAGGCGGCACATTTAGCGTGGCGGCCAACCCGCCTGCGGCTCCACCAGTGTCCTACGGCGTGGAAGAAGATGTTTTTCATCCCGTGCGGGCGACACATGGCATGGTGGCGTCGGTGGACGCGCTGGCAACGAAAGTCGGTGTCGATATTCTTAAGCAGGGGGGTAACGCGGTAGATGCCGCCGTTGCGGTGGGATATGCGCTGGCGGTAACACACCCGCAGGCGGGTAACCTGGGCGGTGGTGGTTTTATGATGCTGCGCACCAAAGACGGGAAAACCGCGGCTATCGATTTCCGTGAAATGGCACCCAATCAGGCCTCCCGGGATATGTTCCTTGACGCTCAGGGCAACCCGGACAGTAAAAAATCCCTGACCTCGCATCTTGCCTCCGGTACGCCGGGCACCGTTGCGGGCTTCTCGCTGGCGCTGGAAAAATACGGCACGATGCCGCTGAACAAAGTGGTGCAGCCTGCAATTAAGCTGGCGCGCGACGGTTTTGTGGTGAATGATGCGCTGGCGGACGATCTTAAAACCTACGGCAGCGAAGTCATCCCTCAGCATGAAAACAGTAAAGCGATCTTCTGGAAAAACGGCGAGCCGCTGAAGAAGGGTGACCAACTGGTGCAAAAGAACCTCGCGAAAAGCCTTGAGCTGATAGCGGAGCACGGCCCGGATGCTTTCTACAAAGGGGCGATTGCCGACCAGATTGCCGACGAAATGAAAAAGAACGGCGGGCTTATCACCAAAGTGGATCTGGCGGAGTACAAGGCGGTAGAGCGCACCCCCATCAGCGGGGAGTATCGCGGGTATCAGGTTTACTCCATGCCGCCACCGTCCTCCGGGGGCATTCATATCGTGCAGATCCTCAACATCCTTGAAAACTTCGATATGCACAAGTTTGGCTTTGGCAGTGCGGATGCCATGCAGGTGATGGCGGAGGCGGAAAAGCATGCCTACGCTGACCGCTCGGAATACCTCGGTGACCCGGACTTTGTGAAGGTACCGTGGCAGGCGTTAACCAATAAAGCCTACGCCAAATCCATTGCCGATCAGATCGACATCAACAAGGCTAAACCGTCCAGTGAGATCCGCCCAGGCAAGCTGGCCCCGTACGAAAGCAACCAGACCACCCACTTCTCGGTGGTGGATAAAGACGGTAATGCGGTAGCGGTGACCTACACGCTCAACACTACCTTTGGTACCGGGATTGTGGCGGGCAACAGCGGCATTCTGATGAACAACGAGATGGACGACTTCTCCGCCAAACCGGGCGTGCCAAACGTCTACGGGCTGGTAGGCGGTGATGCTAACGCCGTCGGGCCGAAGAAACGGCCGCTGTCGTCGATGTCGCCAACCATCGTGGTGAAAGACGGTAAAACCTGGCTGGTGACCGGCAGCCCTGGCGGTAGCCGTATCATTACCACCGTGCTGCAGATGGTGGTGAACAGCATTGATTTTGGGATGAACGTCGCCGAAGCGACCAATGCTCCACGCTTCCACCATCAGTGGCTGCCGGATGAACTGCGCGTCGAGAAAGGCTTTAGCCCGGACACGATCAAACTGCTGGAGCAGCGCGGACAGAAAGTGGCAGTGAAAGAGGCGATGGGTAGTACCCAGAGCATTATGGTCGGGCCGGACGGTGCGCTGTTTGGCGCGTCTGACCCGCGTTCGGTGGATGATTTGACGGCGGGGTACTGATTGTTCCCCTCTCCCCATAGGGGAGAGGGGAAATGAACTACTTCATTCTCGCCATATAATACGCGTCCACATACTCGCCGTTGCGCAGCCCGTAGCGCTTGCCAGTGCCTTCAATCTCAAACCCGTGTTTCTTGTAGACCGCAATCGCCGGTTCGTTATCCACAAACACCGTCAGCTCAATACGGTCGACGCGCAGCCAGTTGTCGCACATATCAATCATGGTGCGTATCAGTGCGCTGGCGACGCCACGGTTTTGCCACTGTGCATCAACGCAGATACCGAAATCGGCGACGTGGCTACGGCGTGGGCGCTGGGCGACATCAATAGTGAGATGCCCGACCACGATATCGTCAATGCAGGCAACCAGCTGCTTAATACCCGGCTGGTCGCCTAGCCGCATTTGCCACATTTCCATTGAAGGATGAGGAACCTGTAGCGTGTTGTGGTACACCTCCGGCTGGGAATGGATCTGACGAATGGCATCGTAATCTTTTGGTTCAGCGTGGCGTATCACTATCTCACTCATTCCTTCATCCTCAGTCAGTTAAACGTCCCTTCCAACATCAATGACTTTAAAAATTGCGTCAACTGCTATTTTTTGCAAAAAAGATTGGACAAGTGCGAATGAGAATGATTATTATTGCTTCGCGTTCAGGAAGACCTCTACGGGAACCTGAAAGCACGACATTGCTCACATTGCTTCCAGTATTACTTTAGCCAGCTTCTAGCTGGCTTTTTTTTGCCTGTTTTTCTCCCTCTCCCTGTGGGAGAGGGGTGGGGTGAGGGCAAAACTTGCGCTACTGTATCTCACAGTAACCTTAAAAAGGACTGAGCCATGACCCTGAACTGTGCATTTATCGGATTTGGTAAAAGCACCATGCGTTACCATCTTCCGTATGTTCTCCACCGTAAAGACCGCTGGCACGTTGCCCACATTTACCGGCGCAGCGCGAAGCCAGAAGAGCAATCTCCGCAGTACTCTCATATTCATTTCACCAGCGATCTTGATGAGGTTTTAAACGATCCACAGGTACAGCTGATGATCGTTTGTACCCACGCCGACAGCCATTTTGACTACGCCAAACGTGCGCTCGAAGCAGGCAAAAACGTGCTGGTGGAAAAACCGTTTACCCCAACGCTTGCCGAAGCGAAAACCCTGTTTGCGCTGGCGAAAAGCAAAGGGCTGACCGTTACGCCATACCAGAATCGCCGTTTTGACAGCTGCTTCCTGACGGCGAAAAAGGCCATTGAGAGCGGTAAGCTCGGCGATATCGTTGAGATTGAAAGCCATTTCGATTACTTCCGCCCGGTGGCGGAAACCAAACCCGGCCTGCCGCAGGACGGTGCATTTTATGGTCTGGGTGTACACACCATGGATCAAATTATCTCTCTGTTTGGTCGCCCGGACCATGTGGCGTATGACATCCGCAGCCTGCGCGATAACGCTAACCCGGACGATACCTTTGAAGCACAGCTGTTTTACGGCGACCTGAAAGCTATCGTTAAAACCAGCCATCTGGTGAAAATCGACTACCCGAAATTTATCGTTCACGGTACCAGAGGCTCGTTTATCAGGTACGGCATCGACCAGCAGGAAACCAGCCTGAAGGCCAATATTATGCCAGGTGAACCGGGCTTTGCGGCGGATGATTCGGTGGGCGTGCTGGAGTATGTGAATGACGCAGGCGTGACGGTCAGGGAAGAGTTGAAACCTGAAACGGGTGACTATGGTCGCGTCTATGATGCACTGTTTGAGACGATCAGCAACGGTGCGCCGAATTACGTCAAGGAATCTGACGTTCTGACTAACCTCGAAATCCTCGAACGGGCCTTTGAACAGGCTTCTCCTGCCACGATAACCTTGGCGAAATAAGCAAAAATAGCTCCTCTGTACTTGTTCACAATTTTTGAACAGAGGAGTCAATTTTCACCCTCTATGATCCCTGGCGGTTTGCGTCCACACTTAGTCCATCGAAACGCACTGAGGGTGAAAACAATGATCTATTTACGCAAAGCAAACGAACGTGGTCACGCGAATCATGGCTGGCTGGACTCATGGCATTCATTCTCGTTTGCCGATTACTACGACCCAAACTTCATGGGTTTCTCCGCACTGCGCGTGATTAACGACGACGTGATTGATGCAGGCCAGGGCTTCGGTACCCACCCGCACAAAGACATGGAAATCCTGACTTATGTGCTGGAAGGGGCGGTTGAGCACCAGGACAGCATGGGCAACAAAGAGCAGGTTCCGGCGGGTGAGTTCCAGATTATGAGCGCAGGTACCGGGGTGCGTCACTCTGAGTACAACCCAAGCAAAACTGACCGTCTGCGTCTGTATCAAATCTGGATCATTCCAGAAGAAACCGGCATTACGCCGCGCTACGAGCAGCGTCGCTTCGACGCGAAGCAGGGCAAACAGCTGGTGCTGTCCCCGGATGCGCGTGAAGGTTCCCTGAAAGTGCATCAGGATATGGAGCTGTATCGCTGGGCACTGGCGAAAGACGAGCAGTCTGTGCATCAGATTGCCGCCAACCGCCGCGTGTGGATCCAGGTGGTGAAAGGTGAAGTGACCATTAACGGTACCAAAGCCACCACAGCTGATGGTCTGGCAATCTGGGATGAGCAGGCACTGTCTGTACATGCCGACAGCGAAAGCGAAATTCTGCTGTTTGATTTACCTCCGGTATAAATAATTGCTCAACCTTCCCTTTAAACGGGGAAGGTTGAGCTTTGTCCGTGATAAACTGAGCAAATCTCTCACTCAAGATTTCTCAGGACGATGAAAAAGAAACGCCCCGTACTTCAGGATGTCGCCGATCGCGTTGGTGTGACCAAAATGACGGTCAGCCGTTTTTTACGTAACCCGGAACAGGTTTCCGTGGCGTTGCGTGGCAAGATTGCTGCAGCCCTTGATGAACTGGGTTATATCCCCAACCGCGCACCCGATATACTCTCCAATGCGACCAGCCGTGCGGTGGGCGTCCTCCTGCCTTCCTTAACCAACCAGGTTTTCGCCGAAGTGTTACGCGGTATTGAAAGCGTGACGGATGCCTTTGGTTACCAGACCATGCTCGCTCACTACGGGTACAAGCCGGAACTGGAAGAAGAACGTCTTGAATCGATGCTTTCCTGGAACATCGACGGCCTGATTTTAACCGAACGTACTCACACCCCACGCACGCTGAAGATGATTGAAGTGGCAGGGATCCCGGTGGTGGAGCTGATGGACAGCCAGTCGCCGTGCCTCGATATTGCCGTTGGCTTTGATAACTTCGAAGCGGCGCGCCAGATGACGGCAGCGATCATTGCGCGCGGCCATCGCCATGTGGCTTACCTGGGGGCGCGTCTGGATGAGCGTACTATCATCAAACAGAAAGGATACGAGCAGGCGATGCTCGACGCGAATTTAACCCCGTACAGCGTAATGGTGGAGCAATCGTCCTCCTATACGTCGGGGATTGAACTGATGCGCCAGGCACGACGTGAGTACCCGCAACTGGACGGTATTTTCTGTACCAACGATGACCTTGCGGTTGGTGCGGCGTTCGAATGCCAGCGTCTGGGGCTGAAGATCCCGGACGATATGGCGATTGCCGGTTTCCACGGTCATGACATCGGCCAGGTGATGGAACCGCGTCTGGCGAGCGTCCTGACACCGCGTGAACGCATGGGCCGCATTGGTGCAGAACGCCTGCTGGCGCGCATTCGTGGTGAGGTGGTTACCCCCAAAATGTTAGATTTAGGTTTCACCTTGTCACCGGGTGGATCTATTTGAGCTGACAAATTTGAAGTAGCTCACAGTTATTCACTTCACGCACGTTTGGATATTGCTTCTCTTTTGCCCCGGCAGGACAATGTTACCGATAACTGTTACCCGTAACAATTGACTGAGGGACACCCTTTGAGCACGACTAATCATGATCACCACGTTTACGTCCTGATGGGCGTTTCCGGTAGCGGTAAATCTGCCGTAGCAAGCGAAGTGGCGCATCAACTCCATGCCGCGTTTCTTGATGGCGACTTCCTCCATCCACGCAGCAACATCATGAAAATGGCCGCAGGCGAGCCGCTGAACGACGACGACCGCAAACCGTGGTTGCAGGCGCTGAACGATGCTGCCTTTGCGATGCAGCGCACCAACGAAGTCTCTTTGATTGTGTGTTCCGCGCTGAAAAAAACCTACCGCGACCTGCTGCGTGACGGTAATCCGAACCTCTCTTTCATCTACCTGAAAGGGGATTTCGGGGTGATTGAAAGCCGCCTGAAGGCGCGTAAAGGGCACTTCTTCAAAACCCAGATGCTGGTGACGCAGTTCGACGCGCTGCAGGAGCCGGGTGCGGATGAGAAAGATGTTTTAGTGGTTGATATCGATCAGTCACTGGAAGGTGTTGTTGCCAGCACCATCGGGGTTATTACTAAAAGGCAGTAAGTTGTGAGTACATTAACGCTTGTTTTAACAGCAGTGGGTTCTGTGTTGCTGCTGCTGTTTTTAGTGATGAAGGCGCGTATGCATGCTTTCGTTGCTTTGATGGTGGTTTCTATTGGTGCAGGTCTCTTTTCCGGTATGCCGCTCGATAAAATCGCAGCGACGATGGAAAAAGGGATGGGCGGCACGCTGGGTTTCCTGGCGATTGTGGTCGCGCTGGGCGCGATGTTTGGCAAGATTTTGCATGAGACGGGCGCAGTCGATCAGATTGCCGTCAGGATGTTGAAATCGTTCGGGCACAGCCGCGCACACTACGCGATTGGCCTGGCCGGTCTGATTTGTGCGTTACCGCTGTTCTTTGAGGTGGCGGTGGTGCTGCTGATTAGCGTGGCGTTCTCAATGGCACGTCATACCGGTACCAACCTGGTGAAGCTGGTCATTCCGCTGTTTGCGGGTGTGGCCGCTGCCGCAGCGTTCCTGCTGCCGGGGCCTGCCCCGATGCTGCTGGCGTCGCAGATGCACGCTGACTTTGGCTGGATGATCCTGATTGGCCTGTGTGCGGCGATCCCGGGCATGATTATTGCCGGTCCGCTGTGGGGCAATTTTATCAGCCGCTACGTTGAGCTGCACATTCCGGATGACGTTACTGAGCCGCATCTGGGCGAAGGTAAAATGCCGTCCTTCGGTTTCAGCCTGTCGTTGATCCTGCTGCCGCTGGTGCTGGTGGGTCTGAAAACCATCGCCGCGCGTTTCGTGCCGGTAGGGTCTACCGCGTATGAATGGTTTGAGTTTATCGGCCATCCATTCACTGCGATCCTGGTGGCGTGTCTGGTCGCCATTTATGGCCTGGCGATGCGTCAGGGTATGCCGAAAGACAGGGTGATGGAGATCTGCGGTCACGCGCTGCAGCCTGCGGGCATCATTCTGCTGGTGATCGGTGCGGGTGGTGTGTTCAAGCAGGTGCTGGTGGATTCTGGCGTGGGCCCGGCTCTGGGCGAAGCGCTGACAGGTATGGGCCTGCCGATTGCAGTGACCTGCTTCGTGCTGGCGGCCGCGGTGCGTATCATTCAGGGTTCCGCAACCGTAGCCTGTTTAACCGCCGTGGGTCTGGTGATGCCGGTGATTGAACAGCTGAACTACTCCGGTGCGCAGATGGCGGCGCTGTCTATCTGTATTGCAGGTGGCTCGATTGTGGTGTCCCACGTGAACGACGCTGGTTTCTGGCTGTTCGGTAAATTTACCGGAGCCACCGAAGCGCAAACCCTGAAAACCTGGACGCTGATGGAAACCATCCTCGGCACTACGGGTGCGATTGTCGGGATGATTGCGTTTACGCTGCTGAGCTAACTACAGGGTAAAAGTAAAACGACAATCTTAGATTGTCGTTTTTAGTGTTTGCTCCCTCTCCCTGTGGGTGTACGGTCCGGGGTGAGGGCATCAGACCGCAGAGGTTGGATTTACAACTGCACGACACCCTCATTAGTTCGCAGCCAGCGTGGCGCTTTCAGCGTACCGCTGTAAAACGCCACAAGATCCTGCAATAAATCTCCCGCAATTCTCTCATCACGCGCCGACAAAGTACGGCTCAGCAGCAGCTGCGTTAACAGCTGGCAATATTGCCCAAGCTGATCGCTTTCCGGCTCGAAGAGTGGCACGTCAAGCGGCAGGTCATCCACCGTCAGGCTTGCTTTTACATGTTCAGGAACAGGCTCAAGCAGCGTTGGCTGGAGCAGGGCGAGGCAGGCGGAAAGCCGTCCGCATAGCGCCATCTTTTGTGCCGGATCTTCACATTCAACCAGCACGTCTACGAATCGCTCGCAGTTGTCCGCCAGTTCGGTGAAATCGGTAGTGTGATCGAATGGGGTAGTGAATAAAGAGTGAGAAAAGCCAGGGGTAGTAGTCATATGACCGCCTCCAAAGAGTAGTTTTTATCCACCACTGGAGAGGCTAATCTCGCTGGTGGCGGAACCGAGCAGGGTTAGCCTTACCGGCCTCTTCGGATACCGGTGCGTCTTGCGACGCCCCCGCTCGGCCCACCCTTGGAGTGTAGCTAAGCGCGCGACACAAAAATACTTGTGTCACCGAAGAAGTCTGGCAGGAGGCTAATCCTGACGCCTGATTTTGCAGGCGCGGCAAGAAGATACTGCTTTGCCGATCGGGTGGCAAGAGAGGCTCTGGAAGGCGGCTCGCAAAACGAAGGATTATTTTTGAGGAGTGCGGCCTGATTGCCCTCACCCCGGCCCTCTCCCACGGGGAGAGGGAGCAAACATTAAAAATGGTCACGCAGTGGCCATTTTGCTTTTACCTAGCCCTTCATCCACGCCCGAATGCCATCCAGGAACATCTGCGTTGCCATCATCACCAGAATCAACCCCATCAGGCGCTCCAGCGCGTTCACCCCTTTCTCACCCAGCAGACGCAGGAACAAAGACGACTGCAGCAGAATGATAAACGTCCCGCCCCAGGCGATGAGTAACGCAATCACCAGATGGCTCATCTGATTCGGGTATTGATGTGAAAGCAGCATCAGCGTCGCCAGGATCGTCGGCCCGGCCACCAGTGGGATTGCCAGCGGTACGATGAACGGCTCTTCACCCGCAGGCAGACCGCTACTGCCCCCTTCGGCACTCGGGAAAATCATCTTGATGGCAATCAGGAACAGAATAATCCCGCCGGAAATTGAAACCGTTTCAGCGCGCAAATTCAGGAATGCGAGGATTTTTTCGCCCGCAAACAGGAAGATAAACATCACCAGCAGAGCGATGAGCAGCTCGCGGATCATGATCGCCCGACGGCGCTTCGGCTCGGTGTGCTTCAGCACGGACATGAAGATAGGCAGGTTTCCGAGTGGATCCATAATCAGGATCAACAAAACCGCGGCGGAAATGATTTCACTCATCTTTAAATTATCCCTGATACTTAGTAGTGTTATTCCGATGATTAGCTCTTTTTCTGATTGCCGGGCAATCATCGATTAATTTTGCTTGCAGCTTTGGCAGCATTTTGTAATGTGAAGCATATCCCAGTTCAATACTGGCTTGCACAACAGCACACACCCTCTGCAGGAAAAAATGCTATGAAAAACGTTGGTTTTATCGGCTGGCGCGGTATGGTCGGCTCTGTACTCATGCAACGCATGGTTGAAGAGCGCGATTTCGACGCCATCCGCCCGGTCTTCTTCTCCACTTCCCAGCTTGGCCAGGCTGCGCCTTCCTTTGGCGGCACCACTGGTACGTTGCAGGATGCTTTCGATCTGGAAGCGCTGAAGGCACTCGACATTATTGTCACTTGCCAGGGCGGCGATTATACCAACGAAATCTATCCAAAGCTGCGTGAAAGCGGCTGGCAGGGTTACTGGATTGACGCAGCCTCTTCGCTGCGCATGAAAGACGATGCCATCATCATTCTCGACCCGGTTAACCAGGACGTGATCACCGACGGCCTGAACAAAGGGGTGAAAACCTTTGTTGGTGGTAACTGCACCGTCAGCCTGATGCTGATGTCTCTGGGCGGCCTGTTCGCGCAGGATCTGGTGGAGTGGGTGTCCGTGGCGACGTACCAGGCGGCTTCCGGTGGCGGTGCGCGCCATATGCGTGAGCTGCTGACCCAGATGGGCCAGTTGCACGACAGCGTCGCACACGAGCTGGCAAACCCGGCGTCCGCTATTCTCGATATCGAACGTAAAGTCACTCAACTGACCCGTAGCGGTGAGCTGCCAGTCGACAACTTCGGCGTACCGCTGGCCGGTGGTCTGATCCCGTGGATCGACAAACAGCTGGATAACGGCCAGACCCGCGAAGAGTGGAAGGGCCAGGCCGAGACCAACAAAATCCTCGCCACCGCGAACACCATTCCGGTTGACGGACTGTGCGTACGTATCGGTGCGCTGCGCTGCCACAGCCAGGCGTTCACCATCAAACTGAAAAAAGATGTGTCTATCCCGACCGTGGAAGAGCTGCTGGCTGCACACAACCCGTGGGCGAAAGTGGTACCAAACGATCGCGATATCACCATGCGTGAACTGACCCCGGCTGCCGTGACCGGCACGTTGACCACGCCGGTTGGTCGTCTGCGTAAGTTGAATATGGGGCCGGAGTTCTTGTCCGCCTTCACCGTTGGCGACCAGCTCTTGTGGGGTGCAGCCGAACCGTTGCGCCGCATGCTGCGCCAGCTGGCGTAATAATGTGTTAACTACCGGGGGTGATTTTCACCCCCTTTTTTTGCGTACTACATGGAGTAAAGCGTAGATGTCTTATTTTTTATCTGGAGGAGTAACGTCGTTGGCTATGCTTTAAGGAAGATTGATTTCTCACCTGAGGGTAGGGCGGAGCAGAGAGGATAGGCTGCACCGTTCAGGTCACATTAAAAGTCGTCCGGCGCGCTTAAAAAGGGCGACATAAAAACAGGATGAATACCATGTCTGATCGTGTGGATAGAGACGTGATTAATGCGCTTATTGCGGGTCATTTTGCCGACCCCTTTTCTGTGCTTGGGATGCACCGTACAGAGGTGGGACTGGAGGTTCGGGCACTGTTACCGGATGCTACAGAAGTCTGGGTGATTGAACCCAAAACCGGACGTAAAGTGGGCAACCTGGAGTGTATTGACTCGCGAGGCTTCTTTTCTGGCGTAATGCCCCGTCGTAAAAACCCATTTCGTTATCAGCTCGCCGTTATCTGGCACGGCCAGCAAAATCTGATTGATGATCCCTACAGCTTTGGCCCTCTCTTACAGGAGATGGACGCCTGGCTGTTGTCTGAAGGTACCCATCTGCGACCTTATGAAACGCTGGGTGCTCATGCTGATACGATGGATGGCATCACCGGCACGCGTTTTTCCGTGTGGGCCCCCAACGCCCGTCGCGTCTCCGTTGTCGGGCAGTTCAACTACTGGGATGGTCGTCGTCACCCGATGCGCCTGCGCCGCGAAACCGGCATCTGGGAACTGTTTATCCCCGGCGCACATAACGGCCAGCTCTATAAATTCGAGATGATTGACGCGCACGGCAAGCTGCGGATTAAAGCCGACCCTTACGCCTTCGAAGCGCAGATGCGCCCGGATACGGCCTCGCTGATTTGCGGGCTGCCGGAAAAGATTATCCAGAGCGAAGAGCGCAAGCAGGCCAACCGCTTTGATGCGCCAATCTCCGTCTATGAAGTGCATCTTGGTTCCTGGCGTCGCCACACCGATAACAACTTCTGGCTGAGCTACCGTGAACTGGCCGATCAGCTGGTGCCTTACGCTAAATGGATGGGCTTTACCCACCTGGAACTGTTGCCAGTTAACGAACACCCGTTCGACGGGAGCTGGGGCTATCAGCCTACCGGGCTGTATGCGCCGACACGCCGCTTCGGCACGCGCGATGACTTCCGCTACTTCATCAATGCTGCACATGCCGCCGGGCTGAATGTGATCCTCGACTGGGTGCCTGGCCATTTCCCGTCTGACGATTTTGGTCTGTCTGAGTTTGATGGCACCCGACTGTACGAACACAGCGACCCGCGTGAAGGTTATCACCAGGACTGGAACACGCTGATTTACAACTACGGTCGCCGCGAAGTGGCGAACTACCTTGTCGGGAATGCGCTGTACTGGATTGAGCGTTTTGGCATTGATGCCCTGCGCGTCGATGCGGTGGCGTCGATGATCTACCGCGACTACAGCCGTAAACAAGGGGAGTGGATCCCGAACGAGTTTGGTGGCCGTGAAAACCTGGAGGCGATTGAGTTTCTGCGCAACACGAACCGCATTATTGGTGAGCAGGTTGATGGTGCGGTGACGATGGCGGAAGAGTCGACGGACTTCGCCGGGGTATCCCGACCCGCGTCAATGGGCGGGCTGGGGTTCTGGTACAAATGGAACATGGGCTGGATGCACGACACGCTCGACTATATGAAGCTCGACCCGGTTCACCGTAAGTACCATCACGAGAAGCTCACCTTCGGGATGCTCTACAACTACACCGAAAACTTCATGCTGCCGCTGTCACACGACGAAGTCGTCCACGGTAAAAAATCCATTCTCGATCGCATGCCGGGCGATGCATGGCAGAAATTCGCCAACCTGCGCGCTTACTACGGCTGGATGTTTGCCTTCCCGGGCAAAAAGCTGCTGTTTATGGGCAATGAATTTGCTCAGGGACGCGAATGGAACCATGACGCCAGCCTCGACTGGCATCTGCTGGAAGGCGGAGACAACTGGCACCACGGTGTGCAGCGCCTGGTACGCGACCTGAACCTGACCTACCGCCATCATAAAGCGCTGCATGAACTCGACTTCGATCCCTACGGCTTTGAATGGCTGGTGGTGGACGATCACGAGCGCTCGGTATTTGTCTTCGTGCGCCGTGATAAAGCGGGCAATGAAATTATTGTCGCCAGCAACTTCACGCCGGTTACGCGCGAACATTACCGCTTCGGCGTTAACCAGACCGGTAAATGGCGCGAAATCGTGAATACGGATTCCATGCACTACCACGGCAGCAACGCGGGTAATGGCGGTCTGGTGCAGAGTGATGCCATTGAAAGCCACGGACGCCCGAACTCGATTAGCCTCACGCTGCCGCCGCTGAGTACTATCTGGCTGGTTCGGGAGGGGGAATGACACAACTTACGGCAGGTCAACCCGAACCGCTCGGGGCGCATTTTGATGGAAAGGGTGTGAACTTCACCCTCTTTTCTGCTCATGCGGAGCGGGTTGAACTTTGTGTGTTTGACGGCGAAGGCAACGAGCACCGTTACGACCTGCCGTCGCGTACCGGGGAGACCTGGCACGGCTACCTGGCCGGTGGACGGCCAGGGATGCATTACGGTTTTCGCGTTCACGGTCCGTGGGAGCCTTCACAGGGACACTGGTTTAACCCGGCGAAGTTGCTGCTCGATCCGTGCGCCCAACGTGTGGATGGTCATCTGATCGACGATCCAGTGTTACACATTGGCTACGGTGAACCCGATCACCGGGACAGCGCACCCCTCGCACCAAAAAGTGTGGTGGTCAATGAACTGTACGACTGGGAAGGAGATGAGCCTCCCCGAACGCCGTGGGACCGCACTGTCATTTATGAAGCTCATGTTAAAGGACTGACGAATCTTCACCCGTCGATCCCCAAAGAGATCCGCGGGACCTATAAGGCGCTCGCGCATCCGGTGATGATCGCTTACTTAAAGCATCTGGGGATCACCGCGCTGGAGCTGCTGCCCGTGGCACATTTTGTCAGTGAACCCCGCCTGCAACGACTTGGGCTGAGCAACTACTGGGGCTACAACCCGCTGGCGATGTTCGCACTTGAACCGCGCTATGCAGTGCATCCTGATAAGGCGCGGGATGAGTTTCGTGATGCGGTGAAAGCGCTGCATGAAGCGGGTATTGAGGTCATCCTGGATGTGGTGTTGAACCACAGCGCGGAAAGCGATCTTGATGGCCCCACGCTCTCCCTGCGCGGAATTGATAACCGTAGCTATTATTGGATCAGAGAAGATGGCAATTACTACAACTGGACCGGTTGCGGTAATACGCTGAATCTCAGCCACCCGGCGGTGACGCATTATGCGTATGAATGCCTGAAATATTGGGTAGAAACGTTCCACATCGACGGCTTTCGTTTCGATTTAGCCTCAGTCATGGGACGTACACCCGCCTTCAGCCAGCAGGCACCGCTGTTTGAGGCGATAAAAAACTGTCCGGTGCTCTCACAGGTGAAGCTGATTGCCGAGCCGTGGGACATTGGCGAAGGTGGTTATCAGGTGGGGAATTTCCCGCCGATGTTTGCCGAATGGAACGATCACTATCGCGATGCCTCGCGCCGCTTCTGGCTGGAGCGAAATTTACCGCTGGGTGAATTCGCCGGGCGCTTTGCCGCATCCAGTGACCTGTTTAAACGCGACGGTAAATTACCCTCCGCCACCATCAATCTGGTGACGGCGCACGATGGCTTCACGCTTCGCGACTGCGTTTGTTTCAATCAGAAACACAATGAGGCGAACGGTGAGGAGAATCGCGATGGCACTAACAATAACCATAGCTTTAATCATGGTATAGAAGGATTAGGTGGAAGCCTCGACGTCATTGAGCGACGGCGCGACAGCGTGCATGCACTGCTGACGACATTGCTGCTGTCGCAAGGTACGCCGATGCTACTGGCGGGCGATGAACACGGCCACAGTCAGCATGGTAACAACAATGCCTATTGTCAGGACAACAGCCTGACCTGGCTTGAATGGGAGCAGGCAAACAGCGGCCTGGTGCATTTTACGGCGGCGTTGATCCGCCTTCGTCAGTCCATTCCCGCATTGACGGCAAACCAGTGGTGGGAAGAGGGCGATGGCAGTGTTGTCTGGTTGAACAAAGAGGCTCAGCCGTTGAGCGCACAAGAGTGGCAAAGCGGCATGCCCTGTCTACAAATCCTGCTTTCGGAACGCTGGCTTATCACGTTAAACGCCACGCAGGATGTGGTTAATTTTGTATTACCTGGTGGGGCATGGCATGCCATCCCCCCATTTGCCGGAGAGGATAATCCGGTCGTCATGGCAGTCTGGCATGGGCCTGCGCACGGAGTTTGCGTATTCCAGAGATGATAAAAAAGGAGTTAGTCATGGTTAGATTAGATAAGAACGATCCGTTAATGTTGGCGCGCCAGCTACCATTAAAATCTGTTGCCCTCATACTTGCGGGTGGTCGCGGCACGCGTTTGAAAGATTTAACAATTAAGCGAGCCAAACCTGCCGTCCACTTCGGCGGTAAATTCCGTATTATCGATTTTGCACTGTCAAACTGTCTGAACTCGGGTATCCGCCGTATCGGTGTGATCACGCAGTATCAATCCCACACGCTGGTGCAACACATTCAACGTGGCTGGTCTTTCTTTAGCGAACAGATGAACGAGTTTGTCGATTTGCTCCCCGCGCAACAGCGTGTACACGGTGAAAACTGGTATCGCGGGACCGCGGATGCGGTGACACAAAACCTCGACATCATTCGCCGTTATCATGCGGAATACATCGTGATCCTGGCGGGGGACCATATCTATAAGCAGGATTACTCCCGCATGTTGATTGACCATGTCGAAAAAGGAGCGCGTTGCACCGTGGCCTGCATGCCTGTGCCTGTTGAGGAGGCAAAAGCGTTTGGCGTGATGGCGGTGGACGAGAACGATAAAATTATTGAGTTCGTTGAAAAACCCGCTAACCCACCGTCAATGCCGGGTGATGCCACCAAATCGCTTGCCAGTATGGGTATCTATGTCTTTGATGCCGATTACCTTTATGAATTGCTGGAAGCCGACGACGTGGACGAAAATTCCAGCCATGACTTCGGTAAGGATATCATCCCGAAAATCACCAAAGCTGGCATGGCATATGCACATCCTTTCCCGCTGTCCTGTGTGCAGTCCGATCCGAGTTCAGAACCGTACTGGCGCGATGTTGGAACGCTGGAAGCCTACTGGAAAGCGAACCTGGACCTGGCCTCCGTCACGCCTGAGCTGGATATGTACGACCAGGACTGGCCGATCCGCACGCATATGGAATCGTTGCCTCCGGCGAAGTTCGTCCAGGACCGCTCCGGTAGCCATGGCATGACGCTGAACTCGCTGGTTTCTGGCGGGTGCATTATCTCTGGCTCGGTGGTGGTGCAGTCCGTGCTATTCCCCCGCGTGCGTGTTAACTCATTTTGTAATATCGACTCGGCAGTATTGTTGCCGGATGTCTGGGTAGGGCGTTCATGTCGCCTGCGTCGTTGCGTTATTGACCGTGCCTGCGTCATTCCTGAAGGCATGGTGATTGGCGAAAACGCGGAAGAGGATGCACGTCGTTTCTACCGCTCAGAAGAGGGGATCGTGTTGGTGACACGAGAAATGCTGCGGAAACTGCAGGTCAAACAGGAGCGATAATGCAGGTTTTACATGTGTGCTCAGAGATGTTCCCGTTGTTAAAAACGGGCGGTCTGGCGGATGTCATCGGTGCGTTACCGGCGGCGCAAATTGCTGCCGGTATTGATGCTCGTGTGGTGTTACCCGCTTTTCCTGATATCCGACGTGGCATTCCTGATGCGCAGGTTGTTACCCGCCGCGAGACGTTCGCCGGGCGTATCACCCTGCTGTTTGGACATTACAATGGCGTAGGAATTTACCTGATTGACGCGCCGCACCTGTATGAGCGCCCAGGGAGTCCGTACCACGATACTAACCTGTTTGCTTACCCGGATAACGTGCTGCGCTTTGCGCTGCTCGGCTGGGTGGGCGCAGAAATGGCCAGCGGTCTGGATCCTTTCTGGCGTCCCGATGTGGTACACGCCCACGACTGGCACGCCGGGCTTGCTCCGGCGTATCTGGCGGCGCGCGGCCACCCGGCCAAATCGGTGTTCACGGTACACAACCTGGCGTATCAGGGCATGTATTATGCCCATCATATGAATGACATCGAATTGCCCTGGTCGTTCTATAACATACACGGGCTGGAGTTTAAGGGACAAATTTCCTTCCTGAAAGCGGGGTTGTACTACGCCGATCACATTACGGCGGTCAGTCCAACCTATGCCCGTGAAATCACGGAGGCGCAGTTTGGTTATGGTCTTGAAGGGCTGCTGAGCCAGCGACACCGTGAAGGACGCCTGTCAGGGATCCTGAACGGCGTCGATGAAAAAATCTGGAACCCGGAAACCGATCTTCTGCTGGCTTCACGCTATGGCCGTGATTCGGTCGAAGACAAAGCCGAAAACAAACGCCAGTTGCAAATTGCAATGGGCCTGAAGGTGAACGACAAAGTACCGTTGTTCGCCGTGGTCAGCCGCCTGACCAGCCAGAAAGGGCTGGATCTGGTGCTGGAAGCCCTGCCGGGGTTACTGGAGCAGGGAGGGCAACTCGCGCTGCTCGGTGCGGGTGACCCGGTGTTGCAGGAAGGTTTCCTTGCCGCCGCAGCGGAATATCCGGGGCAGGTTGGGGTTCAGATTGGCTATCACGAAGCGTTTTCGCACCGCATTATGGGTGGTGCAGACGTCATTCTGGTGCCAAGCCGCTTTGAACCTTGTGGCCTGACGCAGCTGTACGGTCTGAAATACGGCACGCTGCCGCTGGTTCGACGTACAGGGGGGCTGGCGGATACGGTTTCCGACAGTTCTCTGGAAAACCTGGCGGATGGTATCGCCAGTGGGTTTGTTTTTGAAGACAGTAATGCCTGGTCGTTGCTACGAGCGATTCGGCGTGCTTTCGTATTATGGTCCCGCCCTTCCTTATGGCGTTACGTTCAACGTCAGGCGATGGGTATGGACTTTAGCTGGCACGTTGCGGCGCAGTCATACCGCGATCTTTATCAACGCTTGATGTAACGAGGCGGAGTCACTGATATGAATGCACCTTTTAGCTACTCTTCACCAACACTCAGCGTTGAGGCGTTAAAGCACTCCATCGCCTACAAGCTGATGTTCACCATCGGGAAAGATCCGGTCATTGCTAACAAACATGAGTGGCTGAACGCCACTCTGTTTGCGGTGCGTGACCGTTTAGTCGAACGCTGGTTGCGCTCAAACCGCGCCCAGCTCTCACAAGAAACGCGTCAGGTTTATTACCTGTCGATGGAGTTTTTGATTGGCCGCACCCTTTCCAACGCGCTGTTGTCGCTCGGTATTTATGACGACGTGAAAAACGCGCTGGAAGAGATGGGGCTGGATTTAGAAGAACTGATTGACGAAGAAAACGACCCGGGCCTCGGTAACGGTGGTCTGGGGCGTCTTGCGGCCTGTTTCCTGGACTCGCTGGCGACGCTGGCGCTGCCGGGGCGTGGCTACGGTATTCGCTATGACTACGGGATGTTCAAACAGAACATCGTTGATGGACGTCAGAAAGAGTCTCCGGACTACTGGCTGGAGTACGGCAACCCGTGGGAGTTCAAACGCCACAACACGCGCTACAAAGTACGCTTTGGTGGGCGTATTCAACAGGAAGGGAAAAAGTCCCGCTGGGTTGAAACCGAAGAGATCCTGGCGGTGGCCTATGACCAGATCATTCCAGGCTACGACACCGATGCCACCAACACGTTGCGCCTGTGGAGCGCACAGGCCAGTAGCGAGATCAACCTCGGTAAGTTTAACCAGGGCGACTATTTCGCGGCGGTGGAAGATAAAAACCACTCCGAGAACGTTTCCCGTGTGCTTTACCCGGACGACTCGACCTACTCCGGGCGTGAGCTGCGTCTGCGTCAGGAGTATTTCCTTGTCTCCTCGACGGTACAGGACATCCTTAACCGTCACTACCAGTTGCACAAAACCTACAAAAATCTGGCGGAGAAAACCGCTATTCACCTTAACGACACCCATCCGGTGTTGTCGATCCCTGAGTTGATGCGTCTGTTGATTGATGAGCATAAGTTCAGCTGGGATGACGCGTTTGACGTGACCTGTCAGGTTTTCTCATACACCAACCACACGCTGATGAGCGAAGCGCTGGAAACCTGGCCGGTGGATATGCTCGGTAAAATTCTGCCGCGCCATCTGCAGATTATCTTTGAGATCAACGACTACTTCCTCAAGACGGTGCAGGAGCAGTATCCGAACGATACCGGCCTGCTGAGCCGTACCTCGATCATTGATGAGTCGAACGGCCGTCGTGTGCGTATGGCCTGGCTGGCGGTGGTGATCAGCCACAAGGTGAACGGGGTGTCTGAGCTGCACTCGAACCTGATGGTGCAGTCGCTGTTTGCCGATTTCGCGAAAATCTTCCCGACGCGTTTTTGCAACGTGACCAACGGCGTTACGCCGCGCCGCTGGCTGGCGCTGGCAAACCAGCCGTTGTCTGAGGTGCTGGATGCCAACATTGGTCGTACCTGGCGGACGGATTTAGGTCAACTGGGCGAGCTTGAACAGCACATTGATTTCCCGACGGTGAACAAAGCCGTGCGTGAAGCCAAGCTGTTAAACAAAAAGCGGCTGTCGGTCTGGCTTGCGCTGCACCTGAATGTGGTGGCTAACCCAAAAGCGCTGTTCGATGTGCAGATCAAGCGTATCCACGAGTACAAACGCCAGTTGATGAACGTGCTGCATGTGATCACTCACTACAACCGTATCAAGGCCGATCCGACGCTGGACTGGGTACCACGCGTGAAAATCTTTGCCGGTAAGGCGGCTTCTGCCTATTACATGGCGAAACACATAATTCACCTCATCAACGATGTCGCGAAGGTGGTGAACAACGATCCTGAGATTGGCGATAAGCTGAAAGTGGTGTTTATCCCGAACTACAGCGTGAGCCTGGCGCAGCTGATCATTCCGGCGGCGGATCTCTCTGAGCAGATCTCAACGGCCGGTACGGAAGCGTCCGGAACCAGTAACATGAAGTTTGCCCTCAACGGCGCGCTGACCATCGGCACGCTGGACGGTGCTAACGTCGAGATGCTGGAGCATGTGGGAGCGGATAACATCTTTATCTTCGGTAATACAACGGAAGAGGTGGAGGAACTGCGCAAGCAGGGCTACAAGCCGCGTGAGTGTTACGAGCAGGACGATGAGTTGCGCCAGGTGCTGACGCAGATCGCCACCGGATTGTTCAACCCAGAAGAGCCGGGCCGCTACCGTGACCTGGTGGATTCGCTGATTAACTTTGGCGATCACTATCAGGTGCTGGCGGATTATCGCAGTTATGTGGATTGCCAGGACAAGGTGGACGAACTGTACCGTCACCAGGAGAAGTGGACCAGTGCCGCGATGCACAACATCGCCAATATGGGGTACTTCTCGTCGGACAGAACCATCAAGGAGTATGCCGAGACTATCTGGCATATTGATCCGGTACGGTTGTAAAAACAAAACGGCAACACAAGTTGTAATGCTGGTCAGTTAAGCACTGTGGATAATTCCGTTCACCTTAATATCTGCAGAAAATAATACGCTCACAACCTGTGAACGGGATAAGGGGGCCACCGCGGCCCCCTTATCAATCCCCGCGGCCCCGCAGAGAAATCGGTGCTTCGCACTGCGCTCACCTCCCGACCCGCTGCCTGCGGTCGGCTCGACTCAAGATTACTCGTCCCATCCCTGGGACTCGCCCCTTCGGGGCCAACGCAAGCGTTGTTCAAAATTGCTCCCGGCAATTTTGTCCTGTCTCGTTTCGCCTCTGGCCGCCATCCCTGGCGTCCAGCCTTTGTCATCCGGTCTCTGGTTCGCCGATTTCAGCGGGGACTCAACATCCGTGCCACATTCAGGCGATGAAGAAGGTTAAGGGGGCGCGATAGCCCCCTTAACACGTTCACCGCAGCGGATTATGCAGGTAGCAGGAATGTCTGAGTGAACGGAACGATACCACTGAAATAACAAAGTGCCCTGGTGTCGCTTAACTGTCTGGCATTACAACCGAGGTTGCCGTTTTTACTGTTTGCGGCCATCTCCTGATGGGAGAGGCCGCACTAATTTACATCACGACGCCAACGACAACTCACGCTTCCCCGCGTTTTGCAGCAGCCACTGTGCAACGCGAGACTGTTGTTCGGCATCCAGCCACATCCCTTCTTTGGTACGACGCCAGATGGCATCATCCAGGCGGCGAACCCATTCATGTTCGACCAGATAACGCAGCTCGGCTTCATACAGCTCGTGGCCAAAATGTTCGCCCAGGTCGGCAATCTCTTTCGCTTCCCCGAGGATCCATTCGGTATTGCTACCGTAGGTGCGGGCGTAATGGCGCGCCATTGATTCAGTAATGAAGGGGTAGCGACGACGCAGTTTCGCGGCATAATCATCGCGGTTGCCACCGATATCACCACCAGGCAGTACCGCGCCTTTCGTCCATGCCGGGCCAATACCTTTGTAGTACGGCACCAGTTTTTCCAGCGCGTGTTCGGCCAGTTTACGGTAAGTGGTGAGTTTGCCACCAAACACCGACAGCAGTGGTGCCTGACCGTCTACGTCATGAATATCGAGCGTATAGTCGCGGGTGATAGCCTGCGGTGAGTCAGATTCGTCATCACACAGCGGACGCACACCGGAATAAGTCCAGACCACGTCATTACGTGCCAGCTGTTTCTTAAAGTGCGCGTTATACACTTTCAGCAGGTAGTTCACTTCGCTCTCGTCAATCTCGACGTTTTTCGGGTCGCCTTTGTACTCCACGTCGGTGGTGCCGATGATGGAAAATTCGTCCATCCACGGGATCACAAACACAATGCGCTTATCTTCGTTCTGCAGAATGTAGGCCTGTTTCTGGGTATGCACGCGAGGCACAACAATGTGGCTGCCTTTGATCAGACGGATACCATAAGGTGAAGGCAGGTGCATTCCCTCGTCAAAGAACTGTTTCACCCACGGACCGGTGGCGTTCACCAGGCCGCGCGCTTTCCAGCTGAACTTCTCGCCGGTGTCCACGTCTTCCGCTTCGACAATCCACAAGCCGTTTTCACGACGGGCAGCGGTGGCGCGGGTACGGGTTTTCACTTCGCCACCTTTCCTCTCTACCATCTGCGCATTGGCCAGGACCAGGCGCGCATCGTCCACCCAGCAGTCGGAATATTCGAATCCGCGCACGATTTCAGGCTTAAGTACCGATTCTGAGCCAAAACGCAAACCATTCGAACCTGGCAGGCTGGTACGTTTCCCCAGGTGATCGTACATAAACAGACCAATTCGGATCATCCATGCCGGACGCAGGTGTGGACGGTGTGGCAGGCGGAAGCGCATTGGGATCGCCAGGTGCGGAGCCATCTTCAGCAGCACTTCACGTTCGGCCAGTGCTTCACTGACCAGGCGGAATTCGTAGTGTTCCAGGTAGCGCAGGCCACCATGGATCAGTTTTGAGCTGGCGGACGATGTCGCACAGGCGAGATCGTTAGCTTCCAGCATCAGTACGGATAATCCGCGTCCTGCGGCATCGACCGCAATCCCGGCACCGTTGATGCCACCGCCTATCACAATCAGATCTTTGGTTTCCATGTCACCCTCACGCACTTTCGTTAAAGCTCAAAAATGTTCGATATCGCTCATAATAGCAAAGGAACGCGCTTTTGGTAACATCAAAAAAACAATTTAGAGTGATATGGATAACATAATGGCGTTTACCTGCCGCCAGGACGTACACTACGGGGTAAAATAGTGCCGTTGACCAATGTAAAGAGAACACCATGGATCACTTTGAATGTATTAACGTAGAAGAAGCCCATCAGAAGATGCACCAGGGAACGGCGGTGCTGGTGGATATCCGTGATCCGCAGAGTTTTGCGATGGGCCACACGCCGGGCGCGTTCCACCTCACCAACGACACGCTGGGTGCGTTTATGCGTGATAACGACTTCGACACGCCGGTAATGGTGATGTGCTACCACGGCAACAGCAGTAAAGGGGCGGCGCAGTATCTGCTCCAGCAGGGCTACGACGCGGTGTACAGTGTCGATGGTGGTTTCGATGCCTGGCATCGTCATTTCCCGGCAGAAGTTGAGCACGCGTTTGGCGGCTAAAACCATTCGCTCTATACTGTTCCCCTTTGTGTGGAAATAAGCGACCGCTGCTCATGTTGATGATCACCTCTTTTACCAACCCGCGCGTCGCCCAGGCGTTTGTCGATTATATGGCGACGCAGGGCGTCATCCTGACCATTCAACAACATACTCAGACCGACGTCTGGCTGGCGGACGAGAGTCAGGCCGTACGAGTGAATGCAGAGCTGGCGCGTTTCCTGGAGAACCCTGGCGATCCGCGCTATCTGGCGGCAAGCTGGCAGTCCGGCCAGACCGGCAGCGGGTTGCACTACCGTCGTTTTCCTTTCCTTGCCACCATTCGCGAGCGCGCAGGCCCGTTTACGCTGCTACTGATGGCCGCCTGCATTATCGTCTTCATTATTATGAATGTGGTGGGCGACCAGAGCGTGATGATCGCCCTGGCGTGGCCGTATGATCCCTCGCTGGAATTTGATGTCTGGCGCTATTTTACCCATGCGCTGATGCACTTCTCGGTGATGCATATTCTCTTCAACCTGCTGTGGTGGTGGTATCTCGGCGGTGCCGTGGAGAAGCGTCTGGGCAGTGGCAAACTGATTGTTATTACAATTATCAGTGCCTTGTTAAGCGGCTATGTGCAGCACAAATTCAGCGGCCCGTGGTTTGGCGGTTTATCTGGTGTGGTATATGCCCTGATGGGCTACGTCTGGCTCAGAGGCGAGCGCGATCCTGCCAGCGGTATCTATTTGCAACGCGGGTTGATAACCTTTGCATTAATATGGTTAATTGCCGGATGGTTTGATTTGTTTGGCATGTCTATCGCCAACGGTGCGCACGTTACCGGGCTGGCCGTCGGGCTGGCGATGGCCTTTGCCGATACGCTTCATGCGCGAAAACGAACATAATTTCCAGGGATATTTGATGAAACAAACACAACGTCATGACGCCATTATCGAACTGGTAAAAAAACAGGGATACGTCAGTACCGAAGAGCTGGTGGAACAGTTTGCCGTCAGCCCACAAACCATCCGTCGTGACCTGAACGACCTGGCCGATCAAAACCGTATTCTGCGCCATCACGGCGGCGCGGCGCTGCCGTCCAGCTCGGTTAACACCTCCTGGCATGACCGCAAAGCAACGCAAACGGCAGAGAAGGAGCGCATTGCCCGTAAAGTGGCAAGCCAGATCCCGAACGGTGCGACGCTGTTTATTGATATCGGCACCACGCCGGAAGCGGTCGCCCATGCGCTGCTGGAACACGAGAACCTGCGCGTGGTCACCAACAACCTGAACGTGGCGAATACCCTGATGCAGAAAGATGATTTCCGCATCATCCTCGCGGGCGGCGAATTGCGCAGCCGTGACGGCGGTATTATTGGTGAAGCGACGCTCGATTTTATCTCTCAGTTCCGCCTCGATTTCGGCATCCTGGGGATCAGCGGTATCGACAGCGACGGCTCGTTGCTGGAGTTTGATTATCACGAAGTGCGCACCAAGCGGGCCATTATTGAAAACTCACGTCATGTCATGCTGGTGGTGGATCACTCCAAGTTTGGTCGTAACGCGATGGTGAATATGGGCAGTATCAGTATGGTCGATGCGGTCTATACCGACGTGATGCCGCCAGCAGGCGTGATGCAGGTGATTAAGGATAATAATCTGCAGTTAGAGTTGTGTTGAAAAGCCTTTCTCCCTCTCCCTGTGGGTGTACGGTCCGGGGACATGGTAGACAGGTGTTCGGGGACATGGTGAACACTTTTTAACATCCTTTACCTATGGTGATCGACTTTTTCTTCAGGTCGATCACCCCCACTTTCGTGCTGTACCACCACACGTCATAACAGCCGTCTTCCTGTGTTTCCCTCAGCCCTACCCGTTCCCCCTGAACGCCTTGCCTGCGCTCAGACTGACTCCTTTCACGCTCAGCTTCCCGCTGATATCGACTTTCCTGACCATCACCCCCTCATCGTATTCCGGTGGGATTGTGTTGCCGTTGTACTGCCGTGCGGACGGCTGATACCGGGAGGCCGGAACGTTCATACCCAGCGCCTCGTGCGGTCGTTCAAGGTTATAGACGGTGCGCCAGTGTTCAAATGCACGCTGCAGTTCACCGCTGTCCGCGAACCACTTCCCCTGCAACACTTCCGCCTTCAGGCTGCGGTGAAAACGCTCCAGCTTGCCCTGTGTCTGCGGATGATATGGCCGGGAGTGCCCCACCCGGATACCCAGGCGCATCAGCCACAGCTCCAGTGCCGTCCAGATGCCGGTGGTGTCGCCCCACGGCGCTCCGTTATCCATCGTCATCCTGTCCGGCAGACCGTAGCGTTCAAACACGCTGACCAGTTGCTGCTGTACGGTCTCACGCCGTTCATCGGTGCAGTGTGCCAGGCACAGGGAAAAGCGGGAGTGGTCATCCAGCAGGGTGAGCGGATGACAGCGGCCACCACCAAAGGGAAAGTGTCCCTTAAAATCCATCTGCCAGAGGCGATTGGGCGCATCATGTTCGAACCGCCCTGAGGCCGGAATGCCCGGTGAAACGCCCGGCAGCAGACCGTGGCGGGCCATCAGGTTATGGACGGTGCTGAAAGCGGGCATGCAGTGCCCCAGGTCTTCCAGCCAGCGCTTAATCTTGCGTGCGCCCCAGCGTTCATGACGGTCATGTGCCATGCGCAGCAGAGCTGTGATGTCATCAGATGAGCGGTTCGGGGAATGATGAGGTATACGGGGCCGGTCCAGAAGGCCGGATGCGCCTTCCTGAGCCCAGCGCTGAAGCCACTTATAGCCGGTGGCAGGCGAAATGCCGTAGTGACGGCACAGGGAACGGATGTTCGCCCCGTCCTGCGAGGCAAACAAAACAAACTCGGTACGTAATGATATGGTATCTCTCGCATCCCAGGGCATAAGTGACTCCATAAACGGGTTCTTATGCCTTAGTTGTAAGTGTCTACCATGTCCCCGAACAAGTGTTCACTATGTCCCCGGACTGTACAGTGGGAGAGGGCCGGGGTGAGGGCATCAGGCCGAACAGACCTTAAACCCCGTACCCCATCATCTTCAGCAATTGCTGCGCATGTTGTACGGCATCCTGACGATGTGCCACACCCAACTTCTGGTACAAATTGCGGATATGCGTTTTGATGGTGGTTGCCGCCACCGCCAGCTCACCGGCAATCTGCTCATTGCTGTAGCCTGAATAGATCAGCCCCAGAACCTGCCATTCACGCTGGGTGAGTGGGCTGGTGCGGATAAGTTCCGGCACTTCAGGGTGATTCAGCAGGCGTTCAACAAAGTTCTCATCAAAGTGCGCAAACTTGTGGCGATGATGCTGGTTAATTTCACGCAGAATACGCTGTGCGCGATGCTGATCCAGCTCTGGCAGCGTATTGAGCTGAATAAGCTGACGCAGTTGTTGCGCCATCACTTCGCCTTCAATCACAAAGTGGCTGATAAACCCGGTGCGGTTAGCCAGCTGCAATGCTTCCAGCAACACTCGCTGGGCATCATTTTTACGCCCAGCCTGCCAGTAGAGCTGATTAAGCAACAGCAGGTTACGGTTTAGATCGCTCATCAGACGCAGGCTGCGGGCATTTTCATTCAGCTCTTCCAGCACAATCTCGGCTGGTTCAAAATCACCGAGCAGGATCTGCACGCGGGCAATGTTCCGCCACTGGCTTTGCAGGAAGTGGTTGTTAGCGAATGCCGGTTTAGGCGTCTGGCGTAGCCAGTTGGCGGCAGATTTTTTGTCGCCGGTCATTTGCCAGTAAACGACCCGTACCTTATCGGCGTTCGAAACCCAGTCGCAATGGTACTGGCCGTTACCGAGCAGGTTTTCCAGGCGGTTAAGGTGGTTGCGGGCGTTATCCAAATCCCCGCGTGCCAGCGAGCACTGCACCAACAGCGCGAGACATTGTAACTGCTGCTGTGGCTGGAAACCTGAGAGCACGTCAACACCCTGGCGGGCGCAGCTTTCTGCCTCATCCAGACGCGACCACGCCCACAGCAGCTGAGCGCGAATACGTAACAGGAACTCGTGCATTGGCAGCTGTTCCAGATGTTGTTCACGAACGAGCTGGAATGCTTTTTCCTGATTTTCCCAGGCGGCTTGCAGGAACCCCTGAGCAAATAAAATTTCACTTTGCTGGATCAGGCTCCATAACGCGTAGTGCCAGACATCATGGCGACGTGCCATCTGTTCGGTTTGTTGCATCAGCGACAGGGAACGCGTCAGGTCACCTTTGCAGTGCAGGACTTCACCGTGTACTGAGGTGGCAACGATGCGGCTGTAGAAGTTTGCCAGCGGCAGCTCATCAAGAGCAACCATCGCCAGGCGCTCCGCCTCTTCCGGGTCACCCGCGTTAATTGCCACCTGTGCGCGCAGCGCGTTAAATTCACCGTGCAGCGTGATATCCATTTCACTTTCCATCTCCTGCTCGGCGCGCGCCAGCAGGGTATTCACTTCGCTGTAGCGATGCTGGCTTTGCATCAGCCAGGCCTGCAGGAGCACAAGACGTGGGTTCTCCAGCAGGCTTTCCCACGGCAGGGCTTTTAATGACTCTTCAAGCAGCGTCAGTTCGCTGTGGTTAAATAAGCCCCATGCATGGTTGAGCAGGATATCGCGTAGCATGCTGGCATCACCGGCAGCCAGCGCGTGGTGGATTGCCTCGCTCGGGAAACCTTGCGCCATCCAGCTTTCGGCGGCAGCGCGGTGGATCTCCGGCAACTCGACGGCAAGCTCCCACTGACAACGCTGGCGCAGGAAGCTGCCAAACAGCGGGTGATAGCTAAACCATTCGCCAGGATCGTCCATGCGCGTCAGGAACAGGCCCTGACGTTCAATCTCTTCGAGCTGGAGCTGGCCGTTCTCGCTGCCGGTCACGCGCACAATCAGCGCGTCGTTCATGGAACGCAGCAGGGAACTTTTTAGCAGGAAATTACGGGTAGAAGGATCGACGCTGTCCAGTACCTCATCCACCAGATAATCGGACAGATGGCTGGCGTTAATACCCGCCAGGCGACGCGCAGACTGATGCGTCGGGCTTTTGTTTTGCCGGGCAGACAGGGCAATCAGCTGCAGCGCTGTGGCCCAGCCTGCAACATCATCGCACAGGCGGCTGCTTTCGGAGGCCTCAATGGGTGAGGTCAGACGGCAGTCAAAGAACTGTTTGGCTTCCTGGTGGGTAAAGGCCAACTGCTGGCTACCCACTTCCAGTAGCTGATCGCGTACGCGCAGGTTGGCAATACCCAGCTGCGGCAGGTTACGCGACAGTACGACCAGGGTCAGGTTTTCCGGCTGATGGCGCAGGAAGAAACGCATCGACTCGTGGATAACCGGGTTGGTGATCAGATGATAATCATCAATCACCACATACAGCGGACGATGCCATTCGGCCAGTTCAATAAACAGCTGTGAAAAAAGCGAGGACAGACTGGCGTACTGGCGCTTTTGCACCATTACCTCACTGGTCGTGCAGTGTCCATTGGTTGCCTGTTGAATGGCGGCAACCAGATAGCTGGCAAAACGCTCTTGCTGGTTATCGCCCTCGTCGAGGGAGTACCAGCCAAGATCGCTCTTACCTGCGGCCCATTGCGAAATGAGCGTTGTTTTTCCATAACCTGCAGGGCTCGTAACCAGCGCCAGTCGGAAATTATGCGCGCCGGAAAGTTTAGCCAACAGACGTTCGCGGACCACTGTATGGTCAAGACGAACCGGGCGACTTAATTTTGACGGAATCAACATAGTTTTCACTTCACTGTGGGGAACGAGGGAATCTATTTTTTTTGCGCTTCGTAATTAATAGCTATAAGGTCGGCCAGAAAGAGAACTATTGCAAGTTATGTCTGGGTTTTGTGGCTGTGAATTTGCACTCTGTCACAAAACATTCCACCTGGAACCGGAACTTTTTAGAATGGCCCGAATGCCGCGTGGATGCTGGATTACGTACATTCAGTGCGGGTACGCTGAAACTGGTTTCATAAAGGTATAATGACGCCAAAGTTAATAAAGTTTCGGTAAAGTTGAGAGGGATTAATAGTGTTCTGAGAGAGGCCCCAATGGCAGAAATATTATTCTGCGTAAGTAATCATTTCCACGCGTATTAATTTTTTACGAAACCGCATTTCATTTTTTTGACACTCTCCCCGGTTATCTTTTTCCCTTCAGGGCACACTCAAACTATGCTCTCAGAGTGGCCTTGATCACACTTTTATGCTCATCCCCGCTACTCCTCCCTGCCTAATCCCCCGCAGGAGGAGGAAGTGGCGAAGTGAGCCAGGCACACTAGCGCCAACATGTGTTTTCTCTCTACAGGATGCCGATTCCCTATGTCACAGCCTACCTTCAACAAAGCTCAATTTCAGGCTGCCCTGACGCGTCAGTGGCAGCGTTTTGGTCTTCATGCTGCAAACGAGATGACGCCTCACCAGTGGTGGCAGGCGGTGAGCGGTGCGCTCGCAGAGCAGCTGGATGCTCAACCGGTAGCAAAGCCTGTTAAAGGCCAGCGCCATGTGAACTATATTTCGATGGAATTCCTGATTGGCCGTCTGACCGGCAACAACCTGCTGAACCTCGGCTGGTATCAGGACGTGGGCGACGTGTTGAAAGAGCACGACGTGAACCTGACCGACCTGCTGGAAGAAGAGATTGACCCGGCACTGGGTAACGGTGGTTTGGGGCGTCTGGCGGCCTGTTTCCTTGATTCAATGGCAACGGTAGGTCAGTCGGCAATTGGCTATGGCCTGAACTACCAGTACGGTCTGTTCCGCCAGTCGTTTGCTGAAGGTCATCAGATGGAAGCTCCGGATGACTGGCACCGCAATACGTACCCGTGGTTCCGCCACAATGCGCAGCTTGATGTGCAGGTGGGCATTGGCGGTAAGGTATCAAAACAAGGGGTCTGGGAACCTGCCTTTACGCTTACCGGTGAAGCCTGGGATCTGCCGGTGCTGGGCTACCGTAACAGTGTGGCACAACCTCTGCGCCTGTGGCAGGCGAAGCATGCTCATCCGTTTAACCTGACCAAATTCAACGACGGTGATTTCCTGCGTGCCGAACAACAGGGTATCGACGCTGAGAAACTGACGAAAGTGCTCTACCCGAATGACAACCATCTGGCGGGCAAGAAACTGCGTCTGATGCAGCAATACTTCCAGTGTGCCTGTTCCGTAGCGGATATTCTGCGTCGTCATCATCTGGCAGGTCGCAAGCTGGCACAGCTGCCAGACTTTGAAGTGATTCAGCTTAACGACACCCACCCGACCATTGCGATCCCTGAACTGCTGCGTGTGCTGATTGATGAACATCAGCTGAGCTGGGATGACGCCTGGGCAATCACCAGCCGTACGTTTGCCTACACCAACCATACGCTGATGCCAGAGGCGCTGGAGTGCTGGGATGAGAAGCTGGTGAAGGCGCTGCTGCCACGCCACATGCAGTTAATCAATGAGATTAACGACCGCTTTAAAGTGCTGGTGAAAAAGACCTGGCCGGGTAATAAAGAGGTGTGGGCGAAGCTGGCTGTGGTTCACGACAAACAGGTGCGCATGGCGAACATGTGTGTGGTGAGCGGTTTTGCGGTCAACGGTGTGGCGGCGCTGCACTCGGATCTGGTGGTGAAAGATCTGTTCCCGGAATACCACCACCTGTGGCCGACCAAATTCCACAACGTGACCAACGGTATCACGCCACGTCGCTGGATCAAGCAGTGCAACCCGCTGCTGGCCGACCTGCTGGATAAAACCCTGAAGAAAGAGTGGGCCAACGATCTGGATCAGCTCATCAATCTGGAAAAATACGCCGACGACGCGAAATTCCGTGAACAGTACCGCGCCATCAAGCTGGAGAACAAAGTGCGTCTGGCGGCGTTTGTAAAAGCGCGTACCGGGATTGAGATCAACCCACAGGCCATTTTCGACATCCAGATTAAACGTCTGCATGAGTACAAACGCCAGCACCTGAACCTGCTGCACATTCTGGCACTGTATAAAGAGATCCGCGAGAACCCGAAAGCCAACCGAGTTCCACGCGTGTTCCTGTTCGGCGCAAAAGCGGCACCGGGTTACTACCTGGCGAAAAACATTATCCTCGCCATCAACAAAGTGGCAGAAGCGATCAACAACGATCCGAAAGTGGGCGACAAGCTGAAGGTGGTGTTCCTGCCGGATTACTGTGTCTCCGCAGCAGAGATGTTGATCCCGGCGGCGGATATCTCCGAGCAGATCTCCACGGCGGGTAAAGAAGCCTCCGGTACCGGCAACATGAAGCTGGCGCTGAACGGCGCGCTCACCGTCGGTACGCTTGACGGTGCGAACGTTGAAATTGCTGAGAAGGTCGGGGAAGAGAACATCTTTATCTTCGGACATACCGTTGAAGAAGTGAAAGCCATCAAGGCCAAAGGTTACGACCCGGTGAAATGGCGTAAGAAGGACAAAGTGCTTGATGCTGTCCTGAAAGAACTGGAAAGCGGTAAATACAGCGATGGCGACAAGCACGCGTTTGACCAGATGCTGCACAGCATGAACAAACACGGCGGCGACCCGTATCTGGTGATGGCGGACTTCGCGGCGTACGTGGAAGCACAAAAACAGGTCGACGTGCTGTATCGCGACCAGGAAGCCTGGACCCGGGCGTGCATCCTGAACACTGCCCGCTGCGGTATGTTCAGCTCTGACCGCTCAATCCGTGATTATCAGGCTCGTATCTGGCAGGCAAAACGCTAAGGAAGCGCGATGGAGAGTAAACGTCTGGATAGTGCCGCGCAGGCGGCGGGGATCAGCCTCAGTTACATTAATGCTCACGGCAAACCACAGTCTATTGGCGCTGACACCAAAAGACGTTTGCTGGATGCCATGCACAAAGCCGACGCGAAAGCGTCGGTTGCTCCGGTACCGAACGTGAAGGTCTTTACTGCGGGCAAAAAGATGCCGCTGACGGTGGAGGGGCGAGGCGAGTTTAGCTGGCTGCTCACCACTGAAGAGGGTCATCAGCACAAAGGCCATGCCACTGGAGGCAAGGCTCTTAACCTTCCGGCAAAACTGCCGGAGGGCTACCACACATTAACGCTCACCCAGGACGACCAGCGTTTTCACTGCCGGCTGATTGTTGCGCCAAAACGCTGCTATGAGCCACAGGCATTGCTCGAAGGCAAAAAGTTGTGGGGTGCATGCGTGCAGCTCTACACGCTGCGCTCCGACAGCAACTGGGGCATCGGTGATTTTGGCGACCTGAAAAAGATGCTGACGGACGTCGGCGAACGCGGCGGTGCGTTTATCGGCCTCAACCCGATCCACGCGCTCTATCCGGCGAACCCGGAAAGTGCCAGCCCGTATAGCCCGTCATCTCGCCGCTGGCTGAACGTGATTTATATCGACGTTAACGCGTTAGAGGATTTCAAAAACAGCAAAGAGGCGCAGTCGTGGTGGAAACTCGCGACGACGCAGCACATGCTGAAAGAGGCCCGCGATGCGGAGTGGGTCGATTACTCTACCGTCACCTCCCTGAAGATGGCCGCGCTGCGTCTGGCGTGGAAAGGCTTTGCGAAGCGTGATGATGAACAAATGGCGGCTTTCCGTCAGTTTGTGACGCAGGAAGGTGAGAGCCTTTACTGGCAGGCGGCGTTCGATGCGCTGCATGCGTATCAGGTGAAAGAGGATGAAATGCGCTGGGGCTGGCCGGTATGGCCGCAGGCATATCAATCCGTAGACACCCCTGAAGTGAAAGCATTTTGTCAAAAGCATGCCGATGAGGTGGACTTCTACCTGTGGCTGCAATGGCTGGCGTACAGCCAGTTTGCGGCCTGCTGGCAGGTGAGCCAGGGTTATAAAATGCCGATCGGCCTGTATCGTGACCTGGCCGTCGGTGTGGCAGAAGGGGGGGCGGAAACCTGGTGTGATCGCGAGCTTTACTGCCTGAAAGCCTCTGTTGGTGCACCGCCGGATATTCTTGGCCCGCTCGGTCAGAACTGGGGCTTACCGCCGATGGATCCACACGTGATGGCGGCGCGCGCATACGAGCCGTTTATCGACCTGTTGCGCGCCAACATGCAAAACTGCGGGGCGCTGCGTATTGACCACGTGATGTCCGTGCTGCGCCTGTGGTGGATCCCTTATGGTGAAACGGCGGATCACGGGGCTTACGTGCAGTATCCGGTTGACGATCTGCTGTCGATCCTGGCGCTGGAAAGTAAACGCCATCAGTGCATGGTGATCGGTGAAGATCTCGGTACCGTACCGGTGGAGATCGTCAGCAAGCTCCGCGATAGCGGCGTGTATTCCTACAAAGTGCTCTATTTTGAAAACAACCATGAGAAAACCTTCCGCGCGCCAAAAGCGTATCCGGAACAGTCAATGGCAGTCGCGACGACGCATGATCTTCCTACGCTGCGTGGCTATTGGGAAAGCGGCGATCTGACGCTTGGTAAAACGCTGGGTCTTTATCCTGATGAAGAGGTGCTATGCGGTCTGTATCAGGATCGCGAGCTGGCGAAGCAGGGGCTGCTGGATGCGCTGCATAAGCATGGCTGTCTGCCGAAACGTGCCGGGCATAAGGCTTCGCTGATGTCGATGACCCCCACGCTTAACCGGGGGTTACAACGCTACATCGCTGACAGTAACAGTGCCTTGCTGGGTCTGCAGCCGGAAGACTGGATTGATATGGCCGGGCCGGTGAACATTCCGGGAACCAGCTATCAGTACAAGAACTGGCGTCGTAAGTTGTCCGTGAGTCTTGAGAAGATGTTTGCCGATGAGGGGGTGAACAAGCTGATTAAGGATTTGGATAAGCGCAGAAAAGCTGTAGTGAAGAAGAAATAAAAAAGAACCCGCCTGTTGGCGGGTTCTTTTTTTACATCAGAGTGCCATATTCAGCAGCAGAACCCCGACCAGGCCACACACCGAAATAATGGTTTCCAGCATTGACCAGGACTTGATAGTTTCACCGATCGTCAGGTTGAAGTACTCCTTGAACAGCCAGAAGCCCGGATCGTTTACGTGAGAGAAAATCACGCTACCGGAACCGACCGCGATAACCATCAGCTCAGGGCTGACGCCGGTGGTCGCAATCAGCGGCGCAACGATACCACCCGCAGTAATTGCCGCAACGGTTGCAGAGCCAAGCGCAATACGCAGAACCGCAGCAATAGACCAGGCCATAAAGAGTGGTGACACGTTGGTTTCATGCATCATGGAGGCGATGTATTTATCCACGCCACTGTCGACCAGAACCTGTTTGAACGCACCGCCACCGCCGATGATCAGGAGCATCATGGCAATGATTTTGATGGAAGAGATCAGCGTGTCGTTGATCTGATCCATTGAACGACCACGGTTCAGACCGAAGGTAAACATCGCGATCAGTACCGCAATCAGTGTTGCCATGACCGGGTCACCCAGGAATTCCGCAACGGCCAGGAAGGCGTGATCTTTTGGCAGGATCATCTCTGCTATAGCACGCATGGCCATCAGGATCACCGGTACCAGAGATGTCCAGACGCTGACGCCAAAGCCAGGCATCTCTTCTTCAGTGAAGGTTTTCGCGCTGTACAGACCTTCCGGGATAGGCTTATCAATACCTTTCAGGAAGCGCGCGTATACCGGACCTGCCAGAATGACGGTTGGGATCGCCAGAATTGTACCGAACAGCAGTGTTTTACCCATATCGGCGTGGAAAATAGTTGCAATAGCGGTTGGGCCAGGGTGTGGTGGCAGGAAGCCGTGCGTCACGGACAGCGCCGCCGCCATTGGCACACCTACATACAGCAGTGGGATATTTGCCGCAGCCGCAATGGTGAACACCAGTGGCAGCATCAGCACGAAGCCCACTTCATAGAACAGCGCAAAACCGACGGTAAAACCGGTTAATACCACCGCCCACTGGATATTTTTCTTACCGAATTTGGCGATAAGTGTGGTTGCGATGCGCTGCGCACCACCGCAGTCTGCCAGCATTTTGCCGAGCATGGCACCAAAGCCCATGATCAACGCCAGGCCGCCGAGCGTACCGCCTACACCTGCTTTAATCGAGCTAATAACTTTAACCAGCGGCATCCCTTGCATCAGACCGACTGCAAGTGCCACCAGAACCAGAGCGATAAATCCGTTCATTTTGAAACGGATCATCAAGAGCAGTAATAACACAACACCGATAGCGACGATGACTAATGGCATGATTTACCTGGCCTTTGAATTGTTATGGGTAACGTCATTGTGTCAATGACGATTTCCGCTCGTCCCAACTGGGAACAGAGTGTGAACGGCACTAACACGGATACCTGTGAAACTATTAAATGTAGTTAGCTGTTATAAGAGTGCTTAGTGCCCACTTGAATGATACGGGTAACATGGCGTGATTGAGAATCACCCTGAGCGGCAAAATTTAAATTATGAGACGCAGGTCAACATATACAGAGGGGAGAGGCGGGCAAACAAAAGCCGGGCGGCGGCTTCGCCTTACCCGGCTTACGAATCAAGATGTGTAGCGTCGCTGTAGGACCGGTAAGCGCAGCGCCACCGGGCAAAGGCAGACGGCTTAGTAGTAAGAGTGCTCGCCGCGCTGGTGTTCGGTCAGATCGCGCACGCCTTTCAGCTCAGGGAATTCGTTCAGCAGCTGCTTCTCGATCCCTTCTTTCAGCGTGACGTCGACCATTGAACAGCCGTTACAGCCGCCGCCGAATTGCAGGATCGCCAGGCCATCTTCAGTGATTTCCATCAGTGAGACACGGCCGCCGTGACCTGCCAGCTGTGGGTTGATCTGGGATTGCAGCAGGTACTCAACGCGCTCCATCAGCGGGGCATCGTCAGACACTTTACGCATTTTTGCGTTGGGTGCTTTCAGGGTCAGCTGAGAACCCAGCTGATCGGTGACGAAGTCAATTTCCGCATCGTCAAGATACGGTGCGCTGAGCTCATCAACGTAAGCGGTGAGCTGTTCAAATTTAAGGGCTGTGTCGGTTGCTTCCACCGCGTCCGGAGGGCAATAAGAGACACCACATTCTGCATTCGGAGTGCCTGGATTGATCACAAACACGCGGATCTGCGTCCCTTCTTCCTGATTTGCCAGCAGTTTGGCAAAGTGCGCTTGTGCAGAATCGGAAATACGGATCATAGCTTTGGCCTAATAGTTGACTAAATTACTTGGGTATAATAATACGCCCAATGAAGAAGGGCTACAAGGTACGGCACAGACACCATACCTGAACCGACGCGGCACCGCTTTGCAAAAGCAGTCGGGAAAGTTCAGCAACGGTACTGCCCGTGGTGACGACATCATCCACAATCGCGATATGGAGACCTTCGACCGGTAATTCAAGGCGAAAGGCATTTTTCAGGTTTCTTTTGCGAAGCCGGGCATTGAGCTGATGTTGTACCGCGGTGGCATGGACGCGTTTAAGCGCTGAAACCGCATACCGACATCCCAGCCAGCGCGCGAGAGGCTGGCAGAGCAGGTCACTCTGGTTATAGCCACGCTGCCAGTGACGACGTGGGTGCAGCGGCACATTCATTACCATGTCGACTTTCGGCAGGGCGCGGGTGCGTCGGGCCTGCAAAATCGCCAACAGCAACAGGCGAGCCAGAGGGTGTGCCAGCGTTGTCTGGCCGGAAAACTTCAGCTTGTGGATAAGCCCGCTCAGCGGTGGGACATAATCATCAACCGCCACCAGGGCGCTCCACGGTGGTGATTTTTTCAGGCAGCGGCCACAGGGAAATACCCGGCTCATGGCCGGTAAACCACACTGTGGACACCCCGTGATACGGCCTTCCAGTGAGCGCGTGCAGACAGAACAGACACCCCAGTGACTCAGCGCAAGTGGCATTCGACATAGCCAGCACAAGCCAGGCACTGTTAGCATGTACAACCTCCATGTAAAAAAAGAGAACAGTAACTGATGAAGACTCTGTGGTGGCAGACCGTAGGGACGGGAAATTGCCATCTTGTGCTGCTGCACGGATGGGGACTGAATGCTGAAGTGTGGCATTGCATAAACGAGGAACTTGCCTCGCATTTTACCCTGCACCTGGTGGATTTACCGGGTTTTGGCCGTAGCCACGGCTTTGGTGCGATGTCGCTCGATGAGATGGCGCAGCACGTTCTGGATGCCGCGCCGCAAAATGCCATCTGGCTGGGCTGGAGCCTGGGTGGGCTGGTCGCAAGCAGGATTGCACTGGCAAACCCTGAACGCGTGCAGGCACTGGTGACGGTAGCCTCGTCACCGTGCTTCAGTGCGCAGGACGCATGGCCGGGTATCAAACCCGAGGTACTGGCCGGGTTCCAGCAGCAGCTGAGCGAAGACTTCCAGCGGACGGTTGAGCGTTTCCTGGCATTGCAGACGATGGGAACCGAAACTGCACGTCAGGATGCCCGTATGCTGAAACAGACGGTGCTCTCTCTGCCGATGCCGGACGTAGAGGTGCTTAACGGGGGACTGGAAATACTGAAAACCGTCGATTTGCGTGAATCGCTGACATTGCTTGCCATGCCACACCTGCGTATCTATGGCAACCTTGACGGCCTTGTGCCGCGCAAAGTGGTCCCATTACTGGATGTACTGTGGCCAGAAAGCGAATCGCTGGTTGTGCCCAAAGCCGCACATGCGCCGTTTATCTCTCATCCCGCGGAGTTTTGTTCAGCGCTTGTTGCTTTAAGTCAACGTTTAGACTGATTATTTTCTATCCATCCTGGAAAAAGTCACCTACCGCAACCATACTCCAGATGTCGTTGCGGTTGTTCTGCTTTCGATAATCAAAACAACAATCCTATGGAGAATCAGGTTATGAAACTTGTTACAGGTATTGTCACTTCTCTGGTTATTGGGTCACTGTCATTTGGCGTGTTTGCGGCGCAAGAGCTGGAAAAAGACAAGGTGAAAGGGATGCATCTGACCAAGATTGGTCAGATTTCCACGTCTGACACCACCGCGCCAATGGACGCGAGAAAAGAGCTGTCGAAGAAAGCGGATAAACTGGGTGGCAAATATTTCGTGGTCACCAGCGCATCGAAAGATACCAAAAACGTACGTGCAACAGCAGACGTTTATAAGTAATACACTAAAGCCGGGCAGCATTGCCCGGCTTTATTAACGCAGCGCCCACCACACCCTGAGGCAGGCTTTTCCTTCCGGGCAGCTTTTGCAACTGCCAGAGAGACAACCATCCGCATCTTCCTGAATGCGCACGGCTTTTCCCATCGCTTCCAGTCGCTCCAGCATGGCATCAATCATTGGTTGTGGTGTATGCAGGCTGAGACTCAGCTGTTTCGCGTCCATTCGCCCCTGTAACGCCAGTAAGTCACGAACCTGTATCAATGATGCCATTGTCATTCTCCTTAGTGACAGTCGCCAGCCGGGCTGTTACAGCAGGATGCCGCGGTTTTGCGGTTCGCCAGCAGGTTGATGTCAACGCGACTGCGCGCCCGACGTAGCAGGCCGAGAACGATCACGTTGAACAGCAGAACTGCCAGGATACAGACCAGGCTGTACCGTGGGTGCTGGCTAAAGTTAACGGTCTGGTAAAAGAGCGTCGCCAGCGAGTAGGCAATGTTTAGCCCCCACAGGATAGAGAAGCCCATCCAGCCGCGGCTGGACTCGCGGGCAATGGCCCCCATGACGGAGATGCATGGAATATAGAGCAACACGAAGATCAGGTAGCTATAGGCCGCAGACGCGCTGCCAAATTTCTCGCTCATCACACCCATTGCGCCGGTGGCCATTTCGCCATCGCCTTTACTGGCTTCAATAGGGTTCGCCAGCACGCTCAGGCTAAAGGTGTCTTTCAGGCTCTGCCAGGTCTCTTCTGCGGCAGCCAGCAGTTCACCACCGAGGTTAAATTCTGCCGGGTTGAAGGCCTGTTCCTGAATGTTTTCTGCGGTAAAGAGGGTGTTCAGCGTACCAACAACCACCTCTTTTGCCATCGCTCCCGTGAACAGGCCAACGGTCGCCTGCCAGTTGTCCTCATGTACACCGATGGGTTTGAAGACCGGTGTGATGACACGGCTGACGGAGGCGAGGGCGGAGTCGTTGATGTTATCTGCCGCTTGTCCGCTCAGGGTGAAGCTGTTCAGTGCGCTCAGGAAGATGCTTACGATGACAATCACTTTACCGGCGCGCAGAACAAACCCTTTCAGGCGCTGCCAGGTCTGGATCACCAGGCTTTTAAGGTGTGGCACGTGATACACCGGAAGCTCCATCACGAACGGTGACGCTTCGCCACGCATGATGGTGTGTTTCAGCATCAGCCCCGTCAGGATCGCCATGACGATGCCGAGTACATACAGTGAGAACACCGCCAGAGCCCCTTGCTGACCAAAGAAGGCCGCTGCAAAGACCGCAAAGATAGCCAGGCGTGCGCCGCAGGACATAAACGGTGCCATCATGATGGTCATCAGACGTTCGCGCGGTGCATCCAGCGTACGTGCGCCCATCACCGACGGCACGTTACAACCGAAACCGACAATCAGTGGGACGAAGGATTTACCCGGCAGACCCAGCGCCTGCATCAGACGATCCATCACGAAGGCCGCGCGCGCCATGTAACCGGAATCCTCAAGGAAGGAGAGGAACAAGTACATCATGCCGATTTGCGGTACCAGCGGCAGAACGGTGTTGATACCACCACCGATCCCCTGGGCGAGGAAAATAGTCAGCCATTCCGGGAAGTGCAGGGTATAACCCACCCACTGAATACCGTGCACGAATATCGCGACGGAACCCGCATCGAAAATCGGCTGGAGTGCGCCGCCGATGTTAATGGCGAGCAGGAACATCAGGTACATCACCAGTAAAAAGATCGGCAAACCAAGGAAGCGGTTGAGCACCACTTTATCCACGGCGGCGGTAAAGCGGCTTGGCTCAGCCGTCAGAGCGTTACTGACCACATCGCAAATGGCCGCAATGGTCTGGTAGCGTGCGTCGGCGATGTGTAACGCAGGGTCATCCAGCTCGCCACTCAGACGTGCCAGTGCAACATCCAGCTTATCTGCCGCATCGCCTGCATAGGCGCGACTGTAGATATCGCCTTCCAGCATCTGCAACCCGAGCCACAGACGCTGTTTTTCCGGCATGCTTTTGTCCATCTCTTGCGCCAACTGGCCGGCTTCGCGCAGCAGCGGCTGTGCATAATGCACCAGCTCAACATCCTGATTGCTCACGTGACGGTCGATGGTCATCTTCAGGGCATCAATACCCCGTGCGCGGGTGGAAACCAGCGGGACAACCGGGCAGCCCAGGCGCGTGGCGAGGGCATCGACATCTATGCGCAGCTTTTGCTTTTCCGCGATGTCGAGCATGTTGAGTGCCACAATGCAGGGAATACCCAGCTCCAGCAGTTGCAGCGTCAGATACAGGTTGCGCTCCAGATTCGAGGCATCCACGACGTTAATGAGCAAATCGGCGTCGCCGCTCAGAATATAGTGACAGGCAATCTGCTCATCGAGAGACGTTTGTGACGAGATGGTGGTTAACGAATACGTGCCTGGCAGGTCAACCAGCGTGACCTGATTGTCTGTTGTCGCGAACTGGCCTTCTTTACGCTCAACCGTCACGCCCGCCCAGTTACCGACGCGCTGGCGCGCACCCGTCAGCTGGTTAAATAGCGTGGTCTTGCCGGAATTAGGATTGCCAATTAAGCCAATAGTTAATTTTTTCATTATCGTAAACTCACTGAAACCGCTGGCTTGTTATCGGGATAAGGCTTCGACTTCTATTAATGCGAGGTCTTTTTTACGCAGAACCAGATTCACACGTCGGGTTTCGATATGAACAGGATCTCCTAACGGGGCAACGCGCACGACCTGGAATGATGAGCCGGGTAGCATGCCCAGCGACAGCAGCTTTTGCCGATAGGCTGGGCTAATTTCACGGGTAAAACCGGTGATTTTCCATGCACTGTCTGGAGTGAATTGCATAATGCCTGATTCCACGAGAGGTTAAATTATCTACTCTGTGATGATAATGAGAATAGTTTTTATCATCAATCATAAAACTGTGACGGAATGTAGTTTTGGGTATGAATTTACGGCCTGTTTGACCTTGCTCAATATTTTATGAAATGCGGAAAAAAGTAAAACGCGGGAGTTTGTTAACGGAAGGATAATTAGTGGTTTAAATATGGATATGCAATCGGTTTCATATTTGATGAGTAACGTTGGGTCAGCGAGTTAATTAAATTCCCCTCTCCCCATTGGGGAGAGGGTGAAGGGTTAGCGCTTCTTACCCATCGCCGCCGCCAGCGCATCCATCATCGCGCTGTTACCCGCAGGCTGGGCGTCACGCCCACGCGGCTTCGCTGCTTTGGCTGCAGGACGCTGCTGCTCGCGGGCTCCACCATTGCCGCCACGGCGTGCGTTGGTTTCACCGGGCTGCTCGTCCAGGCGCATAGTCAGGGCGATACGTTTGCGCTGCAGATCCACTTCCAGCACTTTCACCTTCACGATATCGCCCGCTTTGACCACGGTATGCGGGTCTTCAACGAACTTATCGGCCAGCGATGAAATGTGAACCAGACCATCCTGATGCACGCCGATATCCACAAACGCACCAAAGTTGGTGACGTTAGTGACCGCACCTTCCAGCACCATACCTGGTAGCAGGTCGTTCATGGTCTCGACACCGTCGGCAAAGGTCGCCGTCTTAAACTCAGGACGCGGATCGCGGCCCGGTTTTTCCAGCTCCTTGATGATGTCGGTAACGGTTGGCACGCCGAACTGTTCGTCGGTGAAATCAGAGGCTTTCAGGTTGCGCAGCGCGCTGTTATCGCCCATCAGATCTTTTAGCGCCTGCTGTGTGGCCGCCAGAATGCGCTCGACAACGGGGTAGGCTTCCGGGTGAACGGTTGACGCATCCAGAGGGTTATCGCCGTGGTTGATGCGCAGGAAGCCCGCGCATTGCTCAAAGGCTTTTGGCCCCAGACGGCTTACCTTCAACAACTGCTGGCGGTTCTGGAACTGACCATTCTCATCACGCCAGGTGACGATGTTCTGTGCCATCATGCGGGTTAAGCCCGCCACGCGGGTCAGCAGGGGGACGGAGGCGGTGTTCAGGTCTACGCCGACGGCGTTTACGCAGTCTTCCACTACCGCATCCAGCTTACGCGCCAGCTGAGTCTGGCTCACGTCGTGCTGATACTGGCCGACACCAATAGATTTCGGGTCGATCTTCACCAGCTCCGCCAGCGGATCCTGCAGACGGCGAGCGATTGAAACGGCACCACGCAGGGAAACGTCCAGATCCGGGAATTCCAGCGCTGCCAGTTCAGAGGCGGAATAGACCGATGCACCCGCTTCACTGACGATCACTTTCTGTGCCGTGACTTTCGGGAACTGTTTCTGAACGTCGAGGTAGAAACGCTCGGTTTCGCGAGATGCAGTACCGTTACCGATGGCAACCAGCTCAACGTTGTGTTTTTCGCACAGCGCCGCAACCGCTACAGCCGCTTTTGCTGCCTGCCCGGTATGCGGATAAATGGTGTCGGTGGCCACCAGTTTACCGGTGCCATCAACCACCGCCACTTTTACGCCGGTACGCAGGCCTGGATCGAGGCCCATCGTCGCGCGCAGGCCTGCAGGGGCGGCCATCAGCAGGTCATGCAGGTTACGGGCGAAGACGTTAATCGCTTCGTCTTCGGCGCGCTCGCGCACGGTGCCCATCAGTTCGGTTTCGAGGTGCATCAGCACCTTGATACGCCACGTCCAGCTCACCACGCCTTTACGCCAGCTGTCCGCCGGGGCGTTGTTGAGGCGCAGGCCGAGGTGGTCGGTAATGATCTGCTCGCAGTGGCTCTCTTTCGGCGGCTCATCAAACTGCGGGTCGGCGCTCAGGGAGAGTTGCAGCACGCCTTCGTTGCGGCCACGGAACATCGCCAGCGCGCGGTGAGACGGGGCGGTAGCGATCGGTTCGTGGTGGTCGAAATAGTCGCGGAATTTCGCGCCTTCTTCCTCTTCACCTGCCACCACCGCAGAGACAATGTGCGCATTCTTCCACAGATAATCACGCACTCTGGAAAGCAGAGTGGCATCTTCGGAGAAACGCTCCATCAGAATGTAACGTGCGCCATCGAGCGCCGCTTTGGTGTCCGCCACGCCTTTGTCGGCATCGATAAATTTGGCGGCTTCGGTTTCCGGGTCGTGGGACGGCTCGTTCCACAGCAGATCGGCCAGCGGCTCCAGGCCTGCTTCAATCGCAATCTGCCCGCGCGTGCGGCGCTTCGGTTTGTACGGCAGATAGAGATCTTCCAGTTCGGTTTTGCTCAGGGTACCGTTAATGGCCTTTTCCAGATCGCTGGTCAGTTTGTCCTGTTCGCCGATGGATTTGAGGATTGCCTGACGTCGGTCTTCCAGCTCGCGCAGGTAACCCAGACGGGTCTCCAGGTTACGTAGCTGCGTGTCATCCAGACCGCCGGTGACTTCCTTACGATAACGTGCAATAAACGGCACGGTGTTCCCTTCATCAAGCAGGCGAACGGCAGCTTCTACCTGTTCGGCTCTGGCCTGAAGTTCACCCGCAATAATGCGGCAGAGCGAATCTTTCATCATGGCTTTATCATCTGTTGAGTCGAAAAATCAGGGGATAGTTATACGGGCTGGCACGGCAAAATGCCAGCCGTGGGGGGCGCTCTCGGACTATTTAACGTACGCGATCTCGTTCACGTACCAGCTGGCTTCACCTGCAGGGGTCTGCACGATGGCTAAATCGCCCACTTCCTTTTTCAGCAACGCGCGGGCCATTGGCGAGTCGATGGAGATGTAATCCTTACGACCAAAAATTTCATCATAGCCGACAATGCGAAAGCGCAGGGTATTGCCGTCATCATTTTCGATTTCCACCCATGCGCCAAAGAACACTTTGCCTTCCTGTTGCGGCGAGTAATCGACGATTTTGAGATTCTCGAGGCATTTGGTCAGGTAGCGCACCCGACGGTCGATTTCGCGCAGCCGTTTCTTGTTGTACTGGTAGTCGGCGTTCTCACTGCGATCGCCCAGGCTTGCTGCCCAGGTGACTTTTTTGGTCACTTCCGGACGCTCTTCGCGCCACAGGTAATCCATCTCTTTTTTGAGCTTTTCGTACCCTTCGCGGGTGATCAGGGGCGTTTTCATGCGGTGACCTTCAGACCTGGCTTCATTGCAAACCTTGCGCACATTACGTATCAAATAGTCTAACAGACAGTATTAATAATGATTTATGTGATGAAATGTGCAGATAAGCTGCTGTTAAATATGCTTTGTAACAATTTCGACTAGAATTTATACCAGAATTAGCTGGTCGAACACGTGCACTTTTTTAGAATACGCTGTTATTAGACTATCCGAACCTTTGGGAGTACATACAATGCAAGAGAACTACAAAATTCTGGTCGTGGATGACGACATGCGCCTGCGCGCGCTGCTTGAGCGTTATCTGACCGAGCAGGGCTTCCAGGTTCGTAGCGTGGCGAACGCTGAGCAGATGGATCGTCTGCTGACCCGTGAATCTTTCCACCTGATGGTGCTTGATCTGATGCTGCCTGGCGAAGACGGGCTTTCTATCTGCCGCCGTCTGCGTAGCCAGAGTAACCCAATGCCGATCATCATGGTGACGGCGAAGGGCGAAGAGGTTGACCGTATTGTGGGCCTCGAAATCGGCGCGGACGACTACATTCCAAAACCATTTAACCCGCGTGAGCTGCTGGCGCGTATTCGTGCCGTTCTTCGTCGTCAGGCGAATGAGCTGCCGGGCGCACCGTCGCAGGAAGAAGCGGTGATTGCGTTTGGTAAGTTCAAGCTTAACCTCGGTACGCGTGAAATGTTCCGCGAAGATGAGCCAATGCCACTCACCAGCGGCGAGTTTGCGGTACTGAAAGCGCTGGTCAGCCACCCGCGTGAACCGCTTTCCCGTGACAAGCTGATGAACCTGGCGCGTGGTCGTGAATACTCCGCAATGGAACGTTCCATCGACGTGCAGATCTCCCGTCTGCGCCGCATGGTGGAAGAAGATCCGGCGCATCCTCGTTATATTCAGACCGTGTGGGGTCTGGGCTACGTGTTCGTCCCGGACGGTTCTAAAGCATGAGGCGAATGCGCTTCTCACCGCGAAGCTCGTTTGCCCGCACTCTGTTACTGATCGTCACCCTGCTGTTCGTCAGCCTGGTGACGACCTACCTGGTGGTGCTGAACTTTGCGATCCTGCCGAGCCTCCAGCAGTTCAATAAGGTTCTGGCGTACGAAGTCCGTATGCTGATGACTGATAAACTGCAGCTGGAGGACGGCACGCAGTTAGTGGTTCCCCCGGCGTTTCGTCGTGAAATCTACCGTGAGCTGGGCATTTCGCTCTATTCAAATGAAGCGGCAGAAGATGCGGGCCTGCGCTGGGCGCAGCACTATGAATTTCTTAGCCAGCAGATGGCACAGCAGCTTGGCGGCCCAACGGAAGTCCGCGTTGAGGTTAACAAAAGCTCTCCGGTCGTCTGGCTGAAAACCTGGCTGTCACCCAACATCTGGGTGCGCGTCCCGTTGACCGAAATCCATCAGGGAGACTTCTCGCCGCTGTTCCGTTACACCCTTGCCATCATGCTGTTGGCGATAGGGGGGGCGTGGCTGTTTATCCGTATACAAAACCGACCGCTGGTCGACCTGGAGCACGCTGCGCTGCAGGTCGGTAAAGGAATTATTCCACCACCGCTACGTGAATACGGCGCATCGGAAGTCCGTTCGGTAACGCGTGCCTTCAACCATATGGCGGCAGGCGTGAAGCAACTGGCGGACGACCGCACGTTGCTGATGGCAGGCGTCAGCCATGACCTGCGTACCCCGCTGACGCGTATCCGCCTGGCGACGGAGATGATGAGCGAAGACGATGGTTATCTCGCCGAGTCCATTAACAAGGATATCGAAGAGTGTAATGCCATTATTGAGCAGTTCATTGACTACCTGCGCACCGGGCAGGAGATGCCAATGGAGATGGCTGACCTGAATGCGGTATTAGGTGAAGTGGTCGCGGCGGAAAGTGGCTACGAGCGTGAGATTGATACCGATCTTCAGGCGGGCGACATTCAGGTACGCATGCATCCGCTCTCCATTAAACGTGCGGTGGCCAACATGGTGGTGAACGCGGCTCGCTACGGTAACGGCTGGATTAAAGTCAGTAGCGGCTCTGAGCTCAACCGTGCCTGGTTCCAGGTGGAAGACGATGGCCCGGGTATTAAACCTGAACAACGCAAGCATCTGTTCCAGCCGTTTGTGCGTGGCGATAGCGCGCGCAGTACCAGCGGAACGGGTTTAGGTCTGGCGATTGTGCAGCGTATTGTTGATAACCATAACGGGTTGCTGGAGATCGGTACCAGCGAGCGGGGTGGTTTGAGCATTCGCGCATGGTTACCGGTGCCGGTTACGCGTGGGCAGGTGAAAGAGAGTTAAACAGTAAAGGTGCGGTCTGATGCCCTCACCCGACCCTCTCCCACCGGGAGAGGGCGAAAACATTAAAAAAGGCAACTTGCGTTGCCTTTTTACCTTTACCTTGGCCCTGCACTCACCAGCGCTTCACCCGCTGGTGTATCGGTATACTTCTCGAAGTTATCAATAAACAGTTTCGCCAGCGATTCCGCTTTTTCACGCCACTGCTCAGGTGAGCCGTAGGTGTTGCGTGGGTCGAGGATATGCGTATCCACGCCCGGCAGTTGCGTTGGGATCGCCAGGTTAAACATTGGCAGGGTAAAGGTTTCGGCGTTATCCAGAGAACCATCCAGAATGGCGTCGATAATGGCGCGGGTATCTTTAATGGAGATACGCTTGCCTGTACCGTTCCAGCCGGTGTTGACCAGATACGCCTGTGCGCCAGAAGCCTGCATGCGTTTCACCAGTACTTCAGCGTACTGCGTCGGGTGCAGCGACAGGAACGCTGCGCCGAAGCAGGCGGAGAAGGTTGGCGTTGGCTCGGTCACGCCGCGCTCGGTCCCCGCCAGTTTGGCGGTAAAACCAGAGAGGAAGTGATACTGCGTCTGGCTGGCGGTCAGGCGAGAAACTGGCGGTAACACGCCGAATGCATCAGCCGTCAGGAAAATCACCTTCGTGGCATGACCCGCTTTCGACACCGGTTTCACGATATTGTCGATGTGGTAGATAGGGTAAGAAACACGGGTGTTTTCGGTTTTTGATGCGTCATCGAAGTCGATAGAGCCATCGGCACGCACGGTGACGTTTTCCAGCAGTGCATCGCGACGGATGGCATGGAAGATATCCGGCTCTGCTTCTTCAGACAGGCGAATGGTCTTCGCATAGCAGCCACCTTCGAAGTTAAACACACCGTCGTCATCCCAGCCGTGTTCGTCATCGCCAATCAGGCGGCGTTTCGGATCGGTGGAGAGGGTGGTTTTACCGGTGCCGGACAGGCCAAAGAACACGGCCACATCGCCTTTTTCACCCACGTTCGCTGAACAGTGCATGGAGGCGATACCGCGCAGCGGCAGCAGGTAGTTCATCACCGAGAACATCCCTTTCTTCATCTCTCCGCCGTACCAGGTTCCGCCAATCAGCTGGATACGCTCGGTGAGGTTGAAGGCAATGAAGTTCTCAGAGTTCAGACCCTGCTCTTTCCACTGTGGGTTAGTGCATTTCGCACCGTTCATCACGATGAAGTCAGGCGTGAAATTCTTCAGCTCTTCGTCGGTTGGACGAATAAACATGTTTTTCACAAAATGCGCCTGCCAGGCCACTTCGGTGATAAAACGCACGGAAAGTCGGGTGTCGGCGTTAGCGCCGCAGAAAGCATCGATAATAAACAGACGCTTGTTAGAGAGTTGGTGAGTGACGAGCCCTTTCAGATGCTGCCAGGTTTCCGGGGAGAGCGGTTTGTTATCGTTCTTCCCTTTGCCTTTATCTGCCCACCACAGCGTGTCGCGGGTGGTTTCGTCTCGGACGATATACTTATCTTTCGGCGAACGACCGGTAAAGATACCGGTATCGACGGCGATAGCACCAAGGTTCGTCAACACACCTCGCTCGTATCCTTCCAGTGCTGGATTGAGCTCTTCCTGATACAGCGTATCGTAGTCGGGGTTGTAGACCACTTCCTGGACGTCGTGAATACCATAAGCCTTGAGATCTTGCGGGGTTAAACCAGTAACACGCATATCACTGCTCCTTAGCCAATATGTACTGCCTGAAATTGTAGGGTTTTTCTGAGGTTGTTAACCGCGACGGGGCTCATAGATTTACGTATCTGGACAAAACCCTTACTAACGGAAAACGCTGCGACTCCAGTCACAGGGCGGGCAGATTATCGCAGGAATCGCTTTTTGGTTGGGGAAAATGTTCTTAAAAGGTTAAAGACTGGTGATTTTATCGGAAGGAATGTGAATGTAATCGCATACATGTTGGAAAATTACGTAAGAGTTACAGTATGAAATGCGATTCAGCTTGGGCGGGAGATTTACCCCTCATCCTGACCCTCTCCGCAACGGGGAGAGGGCAGGGTGAGGAGCACAGTTTTAGTGAACCTGAGGATCCGCCGGTGAGGCGTTATTGCGGATCTCGGCGATATCCATCGAATTGAACACGTAGTGCGTACCGCAGTAGTCACAGTGCATATCAATTTCACCGTCTTCCGCCATGATGCTGTCGATCTCTTCATCTGGCAGGGTTTTCAGTGCGCCAGCGCAGCGCTCACGGGAACAGGTGCATTTAAATTCCACAGACTGCGGATCGTAAACGGTCACTTCTTCTTCGTGGTACAGACGCCACAGCACATCGGTCGCAGACAGGTTGAACAGCTCTTCCGCTTTGATGGTTTCTGTCAGCGTTGCCAGGTGCTCGAAGTCGTTGGTCTGCGCGTCCTGCGCAGGCAGAACCTGCAGCAGCATCCCGCCCGCAGCAGGCTGACCGTCCACTTCACCGGTGCGGATGAACAGGCGGGTTGGCAGCTGTTCAGAACGCATGAAGTAATCTTCCAGACAGGCGGCCAGGGTATCACCTTCCAGACCGACAACACCCTGATAGCGCTCACCTTCTTCTGGGGAGATGGTGATCACCAGGTAGCCATTACCGACCAGCGTCTTCAGATCCGCATTCTCAGGAACATCACCCTGAACGCGTGCGACACCACGCATTTGCTGCTGGTTGTTGCCATTGATCACGGCCAGCGTCATTGGACCGTCACCCTGCAGCTGCACGGTGATATCACCGGCAAATTTCAGCGTCGCGGTCAGCAGGCTGGTGGCAACCAGCAGTTCGCCCAACAGGGTTTTCACCGGCAGCGGGTAGTTGTGGTTTTCCAGAATCTGTTTCCAGGTTTCGGATACGGTGACCAGCTCGCCGCGCACGGCGAATTGTTCAAACAGATAACGGTGTAATTGGTCGTGTTGGGCCATAATAGTCTCTCGTGCAGGTGAGGGGTTACTCGGTCTCACCGTGTTTAAATTTCATCAGATCGCGGCGCTCTTTTTTATCCGGTCGCCGGTCCGGGTGTGGCATTGTCAGTGCGTTCATTTTGCGCGCCAGCGCGGTCTTCTCGCGCTTTTCAATGCTTTCAGCCGTCTCTTCATACAGCAGCACGGCTTCCGTTGCAGGCCGCCGTTGTTCGGTAATGGCTTTAATCACCACCGTTCGGTCATCGTTGCCCTGACGCAGTGTTAAGGTGGCATTCAGTTCAACCAGCTTGCCCGGCTTGCTGCGCTGACCGTTGTAATGCACTTTTCCGCCGTCGACCATTTCACGGGCAAGGGCGCGCGTTTTATAAAAACGGGCAGCCCACAGCCATTTATCCAGTCTTACCCCATCAGTGGGTTTTTCTTTCATGGCGTCTCCTTCACGGTCAGTGAGGGGATCATCCGGCGATAGTCGTTCAGCCCCGGATGGCGCAGATAGCTTTTTTCCGCCAGGCCAGAATCAGGGTTGGTGACGCCCAGACAGTAGCGAATACCAAACGTTGCCGCGGAATCCAGAATCGGCTCACTGTCATCGATGAACAGCGTGCGCTCTGGCTGTAGACCGGTCTCTTCCGCCACCGCATGCCACAACCGCTGATCCTCTTTCGGATAACCAAATGTGTGGGTGGAAAGTAATAAATCAAGGTGTGAAGCCAAACCCGTATGCTCCAGCTTCACGGCCAGATTATGCGGATGCGCGTTGGTCAGCAAAATACGGCGCTTGCCGCTTGCTTTCAGCGCGTCCAGGAAAGGTACGGTATCCTCACGCAGAACGGCACGCGGACCCTGGGCGGTGGTCATGGCACAAATATCCAGACCGAGGCGTTCACTCCAGTAGTCCAGACAGTACCAGTTTAGCGTATGCTGCACCGCGCTATATTGTGAACGAATGAACGCCTGCGCTTCTGCCGGGGAGATCCCCTGTTGTTCGCCATAGGTTTCAGGTACCAGCGTTTGCCAGAAATAGTTATCAAAGGCGAGATCGAGCAGTGTGCCGTCCATATCCAGCAGGACGGTATCGACCTCCTGCCAGGCGATATCAAGATGCATAAAGGGGGAACTCCAGCCAGAAGAAACGTGCGCGACAGGGTAGCACAACTTGTCGCGCAGTGACGTTATCCGATCAGGCTCTCAGGGGCGGGGATCAGTTTAGGATTGAGGCAATTTTCGTAGTATTGCTGGATGTCGGCCAGCCGCGTGCGTGAACGCTGATAGCGGCGCAGTGCCATAAAACCGTTCCAGAAAATACACACCAGCATGGCAATCATCAGCAGGGATGTGCCGACATAACGCCACAAACCGGCGCTGTCTGGCATCCGGTGCAGGTTGACATGGCGCGTGCCGTTGGCGTCGGTGAAGAGACTTGTCACAATCCCTTCCGCACTGAACGGGGTTTGCATCAGCATCTGTGCCAGACGCTGAAACTCACCCCATTGTTCCTGGGCAGGGTAATCATAAAGCGCGACCTGTGGATAAGGCTGATCGACCAGGTCGCTACCTTCATCGCTGACAATCACAAACCCGCCCGGTGCCGGGCTGTTCAACGCCTGGGCTGCACGGGTTGTTTCACGCATCACGAACGGCGCGGTGGAGGTTGCCACCAGGTTATCCAGCGATTCGGCACTGACCGGACGCAGCAGTACGTTTACGCCGTCCAGTCGTCCTGTTTCGGCGCGCTTTACCAGAGAATCCCAGTCTTTGCTGTTACCGAGGTTCACGAGGGCGTTTTTAAGGCGTACACATTCACTCTGAGAAGAACATAAATCCTGTGTTTTCAGTACGATTTCGCCAAAGTCGTCCAGCAGCACCATACCCGATTTCTGAATAGCCGAGCGCAGGGCAGGGCTGACGCGCGAATCATCATCCGGTTTCGGGTGTAACTGGCGGTTGACCGTCTGGGTGAGCGCTGTCGCTTTATTGACGACTTCGGACTCCGGCAACGGCAGCGGTGGCGCATCGTTCCAGATAATTTGCGAGCAATCAAACGGCATGAATGGAGAGTTCTGCCGCGTGTTCCAGGTACCTGGCGTATGGATATTACACATCCCGGTTCCCTTAAGACGCAGCGTATCACCCACCCGCACGCCTGCTTCTTCCAGCTTATTGACGCTGGTGGCTTCGACGGTTTGCGCGCCTTTAATCCACGACAGGGTGAATTTGATGGGCATATCCAGCGGCACAAAGAGTAGCAGCAGGGCAAAGACCAGCGCCGCCCCGCCAGCAATAACCGCACTGCGCAGCCAGTGCTGAAGCGGGAAGTTTTTCACTTCGTCATGCAGGGACAGATAGCGCCCCTGACGCACAACGTGGCGGTCAAGGTAGATATCAATATCCGTTTTTTGCCCTAAATCCTGGGCAATCCACGGCTGCCAGTGGCGCGGGTAGATGAGATCGATAATACCGAGCGAGATATTGTTGATATGCTCCTGATCGTTCTCACCGAACAGACCCCAGCGTTTAGGCGTTCCGCGCAGGCAGTGAATTTCTCGTAACGATGTTTTTGCTGGTGGGGCAAATAACCCCCACAGCCCGGCCGCCAGAAGCAGAACGCCACTGCCCGCCAGCCACGGGACAAACACATCTGGTGTCAGCAGGCAGATGAAAAAGAGCAGGAAAGCCGTAACGATCAGTATCGCTTCACGAATGCCATCCGTGCGGTTCAGGGTGTACTCTTCACGCGTCTCCTGGCGGATGTTCAACAGCTCAATCTGCTCTGTCTCTTCGCCGCGAATGGAAGCCTGGGTCGCACTTGCCCGTTCCAGTGCAAAGCGTGGTGCTTCCTGAACATATTCACTCAGGGTATGGCCGTTAAGCGAGATAACCAGCGGTAACGAGTCGGTATGGATCAGCTCAACGTTGTTTTCGTCGGTAATGTACTGTTCCCAGAAGGGGGGAAGATGCACTTCAACGGAATCAAGATAGTAGAGCCATTTGTTGGGATCGTCGGTGGTGATGCCATAGCGGGTGATTGAACGCGTCACGCAAAGCACGGTGTTACTTTGTGCGTTCAGAGTGAGTGATACCGGAGCAGAACTGGCTCCCGTTGGCCCAGGCGTTAGCTGAGAACGGTTCAGTGTCTCGAGATAATTTTCAACGGTAGCACGCTCTTCTGGCGTGAGTTTGCGCGTCGTCGCACCAGCAAAGGCATTTAAAAAAGGTAGCCGGTATCGTCGCTGTACGCGACGCCTGTACGCCCACCCTGCAATCAACACGCCGGCCAGCATAGCAGCGAGAACAATCAAAATGGTGCTCATGCTTTCCCCATCTTACTTATCTTCTTACAGGTGTTTACCCGTCATACTTCAGGTTGCCTGTGCGTTGGCTTGACCCGGCCTGTGGTCTCGCCCCTTCGGGGCCAGCGCAAGCGCTGTTCAAACTGGCAAAGCCAGTTTGTCCTCGCTCACCCCAGTTATATACTTATGTATGTTTCCGGGGAGTCGCCGCGTCGCCGCCTTCATGCAACTCGAATTATTTTTGGTAAAATCAATTGCACCTTTAACAATGAATGAGAGTCTGTGGTTGGCTATCGGCAAGTATGGAGTCGACTTGAGCATTTTGAAGCACATCCCAGTAGCCGATGATGATAGCAAAGCCTGTCAAGGCGCGATATCAGCAAATTCCTGGAAACATTTCAACCTCTTGACTTTTGTTTTGAATTGAGGATTGATTCTTGTTACGTTGCACAAATGTAAATAAAGAACAATTGACATTGCCGAAACCGTGCGGCATATCGCACAATAAAGCCAGTTCACACACTAAAGACCCATCAAGATGAGCAAACCACTACAAAAACCCACCATTCTGAATGTTGAAACAGTCGCCAAATCACGCCTGTTTAATGTTGAAAGTGTGGATCTGGAGTTCAGCAACGGTGTGCGTCGCGTTTATGAACGTATGCGCCCCTCTTCGCGTGAAGCGGTGATGATTATTCCTATCGTCGATAACCATCTGATTTTGATCCGCGAATATGCAGTGGGCACGGAATCTTACGAACTCGGGTTCTCGAAAGGGCTTATTGACCCGGGTGAAACGGTGTTTGAAGCGGCAAACCGCGAGCTGAAAGAAGAGGTCGGCTTTGGTGCGAATGAGCTGTCGTTCCTGAAAAAACTGAGCATGGCCCCGTCCTATTTCTCCAGCTCAATGAATATTGTGGTTGCTGAAGATCTCTATCCTGAATCGCTGGAAGGGGATGAGCCGGAACCATTGCCGCAGGTGCGCTGGCCGCTGGCACATCTGATGGATTTGCTGGAAGATCCTGATTTTAACGAAGCCCGCAACGTGAGTGCGCTGTTCCTGGTTCGGGAGTGGTTGAAGGGACAGGGGCGCTTGTAGCGGATGCTATGACGCATCTGTACTTCTTAATCATTAACTTAATCGCTATCACAACAATACTGCCTGCCCCGCCGAGGATTGCACCACAGATTGCCCCTGAAATTGCACTAAAAATATAGTCCTTCAGCGGCAGGTAGTAGAATGAGACATACAGAGTGGCTCCCGTTGCTGTTGCCAGTGCCCCATGTAAAACCGTGAGCCAGGCTTTTCTTTCAATGAAACTTGCCATCAGACATCCACATAGAAAGGTAGTGGTGTAAACCAAACCATTCACAAAATACACCCACCCCATACCTGGTGATGGGCCATAAAAAAGATGGTTGGTAAAAATCTGAATGATATGGCGGGCGAATATATAGATGTTAATACTCAGGAGGTAAGCGATTAAAGTTCTTTTTGTTTGTATTTTTTTCATGTTTTTCTATTCCAGAATATGATTTTTACTCATGCGTAAAATAAAGCGTGAGAATTATGCTTTCATTAAGGTAGTAATAATCTGAACGATTCCCACATCAACTTTCCCTGTGGAATGTATATAATTTCGAACATCATTACCCATTAGTGTATCAGGCTCGAGGAACGTGAGTTTCACCAGATTTGATAACTGCTCTGTAGTTAGTTTTCTTTTCAGCCACCAATGGAATGCACCGTTTCTGTAATGCTCTGAACCCTCTTCATCACCCGGTTGATATAAATGTAATTGGGAATTAAAAAGTTCGTCAGGATACATTCCGTATTCCATCCATTCTTTTGGGAAGCCCATAGAGGCTAAGAATTCATTTTTTTTCATTATGAATCGTTATTATTTATTCAGCGCTCTTTGCTTTTTGGCAAAGTCTATCGCCGCGTCTAACTCTACAGCGGTTTCTTCGGTAGCGATGGGTAACCAAATCCAGGTGTCGCTATGAGCTATGCAGAGTACATAAATACCCTCTACAAGAAAAAAATCTGACGTGGCATTCCATGGGATGAAGGATGATACCTGTTTTGAATTGGTAACTGTCAGCCCTTTTTCATCAATAGTTATATTACGACTCTGACGAACAAAAATATTGTGATAGGCCTGACGATAAACTCTATGAGCACAACGGAGAATGCAAAGTCTGGAAAATAACATGCCCGCAGCCAGAGTCCACAGCATGATAGCTAATGCTTCACCATCGTAAAAATAGAAGATATTCTCATCACCACTTATATTCCAGGTTCCGATGATAAAGTTCACATCGAAAAAATTGAATATTTTTTCAAACTGGAACCCTGACATCACTATCAAAGCGATGACAGCGAAAACCAACATCTTACGCCAGAGAGGCTTAGCCGGAAAGTAGTGAGCACGAGTGACGGTGTTGCATATTGAACGATACTGCTTAAACGTCAAGCTCTGTTCTGGTAGGTGGAAGCTGAATTTATTCTGGTGCTGCGCACTATCTGGAATAGTATCGTTCATTTGATATCATCCATGAAGGAAAATGCAATGATATCGCCCCGTTTTATTGCATAACGAGTTAGTTTTTCTAAATATTTATTTAACTCAGAAGAAAGGCACCGAAGTGCCTTTTTCATATGTAAAGAGAGATCAGAACAGTTCGTGCGTTTCGCCGTTATCAATAATCTCTGTACCCACCTCATGCACCGCCTGCGTGGTTGGCTGTGTACCCTCGATGAAATACTCTTCACGGCTGTTACCACCATTGGCTAACTGCCCGGTGCTACGGTCGATATTGACCGTGACGACGCCCGGTGGTGGGGTCAGCGGCTGTTCCGGAACACCTTCCAGAACTGCTTTCATATACGCATCCCAGGCCGGTTGCGCACTCTTCGCCCCGCCTTCGTAACCGGAAATCTGATCTTTAATCGCGCCAGAGGCCGTGGTGCGGCCTAAATCACGGCGATGATCGTCAAAGCCGATCCACACCGAGGTCACGACGCCAGGGCCGTAACCGGAGAACCATGCATCTTTCGAACTGTTGGTTGTCCCCGTTTTACCGCCGATGTCATGGCGCTGTAAATCGCGCCCTGCACGCCAGCCGGTACCCTGCCAGCCTGGTTCACCGAAGATATTGGTGTTCAGCGCGCTCTTGATCAGGAATGACAACGGCGTGTTGATCACGTGAGGGGCATATTCCTGAGCGCTGCTCTGTGCAACCAGCGCCTGGTTAGCCTGTTCCAGCTGAGGCTGAGGCACGACGGTGTTCTGCTGCTCCTGAGACACGGCAACATCTTCCATGTCCTTGTTCTCAAGCACGTTGGATTTCGGTGTATCACCGTAAATCACCGGAATGTCGCATTCAGCACAGGCAATTTTCGGCTTCGCTTCGAACAGCACACCACCCTGGTCGTTCTCGATTTTGCTGATGTAGTACGGGTCAATCAGGAACCCGCCGTTGGCCATCACCGAGTACCCACGAGCGACCTGAAGCGGCGTGAAGGATGCGGAGCCGAGTGCCAGCGATTCGGTATGGACAATGTTCTGTGCCGGGAAACCGAAACGTTGCAGGTACTGTGCCGCATAGTCAACGCCCATCGCACGCATCGCACGAACCATCACCACGTTTTTCGACTGCCCCAGACCCTGACGAAGACGGATTGGGCCGGCATATTCCGCCGGGGAGTTCTTCGGCTGCCAGTCAGAACCGGCACCTGCATCCCAGCGCGAGATAGGTACGTCATTAAGCATACTGGCAAGGGTCAACCCTTTGTCCATCGCGGCGGTGTACAGGAATGGCTTGATATTGGAGCCGACCTGACGCAGTGCCTGGGTTGCGCGGTTAAATTTGCTCTGGTTGAAATCAAACCCACCGACCAGCGCCATCACGGCACCGTTCTGCGGATTAATGGAAACCAGCGCGGAGTTTACGTCTGGCACCTGCGCCAGCCACCAGGCATCGCCAACCTGACGTACCCAGATTTGCTGTCCGGTCTGTACGGCATCGGTCACTTTGCGCGGCGTCGGGCCTTGCAGGGTGTCAGAACGATAAGGCCGTGCCCAGCGGATCCCGTCCATACGCAGGGATACCGACGTTCCATCGGCGATCATCGCGACCGCTTCCTGTGGGTCGGCCTGAGTCACCACCGCAGGCAACAGCGGGCCATAGGTTGGTAACGCTTTCAGTGAATGGGTGATTTTTTTGCTGTCCCATGCGCTTTCGCCCACTTTCCACAGCACGTTTGACGGGCCGCGATAACCGTGACGCATGTCGTAGTCCATCACGTTATTGCGCACCGCCTCCTGCGCCGCCTGCTGCACCTTACGGGTGATCGTGGTGTAAACACGATAACCATCTTCATAGGCGCTTTCACCATAGCGGTTCACCATGTCCTGGCGAACCATCTCCGTGAGATACGGTGACGCAAAGGCAATTTCAGGCGCATGGTAGTTTGCATCGATGACATCGTTGCGCGCCTGGTTGTATTCGGTCTGGCTGATGTAGCCTTCGCTCAACATGCGTGACAAGACAACGTTACGACGCGCGGTGGCGCGATCGAGCGAGTAGAGCGGGTTAAACGTGGATGGTGCTTTAGGCAGACCCGCGATGGTCGCCATTTCGCTAAGCGTCAACTGCTCTACAGGTTTACCGAAATAGACCTGCGCGGCAGCCCCCACACCATAGGCGCGGTAACCCAGATAGATCTTGTTGAGGTAAAGCTCAAGGATCTCGTCCTTGCTCAGCAACTGCTCAATGCGGATCGCGAGGAACACCTCTTTGATCTTACGCATCAGCGTCTTTTCAGGGCTGAGGAAGAAGTTACGCGCCAGCTGCTGTGTAATCGTACTTGCCCCCTGAGAGGCATGGCCTGAGAACAGCGCAACGCTTGCGGCACGGAAAATCCCCACCGGGTCGACACCGTGGTGCTCGTAGAAACGGCTGTCCTCGGTGGCGATAAACGCTTTCACCATTGTGGGTGGAATTTGTTTTAAGGTCAGTGGAATACGGCGCTTTTCGCCATATTGCGCCATCAACTCACCGTCGGCGCTATAGACCTGCATAGGGATCTGGAGCCGCACATCACGAAGCGTGGCGACATCAGGTAGCTGTGGCTCAATATATTTGTACAAACCATAAATCGAGCCTGCTCCCAGCAGAATGCAACAGACTGCAAGGATTAATAAATACTTTACGAACTTCACCGGAGATTTCCCATTTGGTTTCACTTGGGCAGTTTCTAAACAATCGCGCGGTAGTATAAAGGCAAGCCTGATTCATTGATATAGCCGTCAACCTGGCGGGCGATAAGGAGATCGTGAAGCATGGCTTTTAAAACATGGCAAACAGGCGTTCATATTCAACAGGATAAGGTGCTGGCTGTGGCGCTGACCCGGGAGAGGTCTGGCTGGAGATTGCGCCGCTGGTGGGCGGTTCCCCTGGCCGAAGGGATTATCCTGGATGGGAAAATTTGTCAGCCAGAACAACTGGTTGACGCTTTACGCGACTGGCGGCGGATGTTGCCGCATTACCACCGTGTCTTTCTCTCGTTCCCTGCGGCACGTACCCTGCAAAAATCGCTGCCTCGTCCGGCTATCGCGCTACGCGACAGCGAGCAGCTCTCCTGGCTAGGGGCGGCGCTCTCGCGTGAGCTGGAAATGCCCGCAGATGCGCTGTGCTTCGATTACGCCCAGGACACGTTCAGCAACACATTTCATGTGACTGCCGCACAAAACAAAGAGGTTGAAACGCTTTTGTCGCTGGCGAAAACGCTACGTTTGCGACTGGTGACGATTACCCCGGATGCAGGCGCGCTGGCTAATCTTCTCCCGGCAGTCGCCCCCGCGCAGTGCGTCGCCTGGCGTGATAAGCACCAGTGGCTGTGGGCAATGCGCCACCAGTGGGGGCGTCGTTTTACCACAGAAGCGGAAAATGTGACTGAGCTGGCGGCGCTGCTGGCGCTCACCTCTGAAGACATCGCGCTGTTTGATGCTGTTCGCAATCCGTGGGAAACGCTGGTCCGTTGCCAGCCGCCGTTACCTGAGTGTGGGGCCGACTACACCATCGCTCTGGCGCTGGCTATGAGCGAGGTTCCTGAATGAACATGACAAACTTCATGCCGTGGCGACAGCAACGACGCGTGCGATGCCTGCGTTTCTGGGCTGTAGCTTTTGCGGCAACGTTACTGCTGGTCCTGATGGTGTTTTTCAGTTTGAGGATGAACAACGTTGTGAAACTGCGAGTCCTGCAAAGTGAGCTGATGGGAACGCAATCCGTCCAGCATGCACTTGCGTCTCGTCAGAGACAGACCACCGCAGGGCCGATACCCGCGATCCGGCCCCAGCGCCTGACGTGGCAACCGGTGTTGGAATCACTCTCCGACGTGATCCCGCCCGAGGTCTGGCTCACAGAGCTTCGTTACCAGCCCCCTTCGCTGATGCTTATCGGGTATGCCACCTCGCTCCCGGCGCTTTCTGTACTGCGCGATGCGCTCAGGCAAATAGCGGGTTTTACTTCAGGGCCTGCAGGTGAACTACAGCAGGATCGCCAGGGGCGCTGGATGTTCACTTTTCAGCTCAAAAGCCAGGGGTAGCGTGTGAACATCCTGCTTGAACGCTGGTGCGAAAGCCGCCCCGGGTGTCGGGTGCTCGGTTGGTGTCTGGGAACCGTTTTTCTGGGGGCGGTTGCATGGGGAACGCTGCTCAGGCCGGTACATTTGCAGTGTGTTGCACTCCGGTTACAGGTGACTGATGCCGTACGAACCAACGTGTCGCTGTGGCCTGCCGCCAGCAAGGTACCGTACCAGACTGAAACGGTTGAAGCCCGGGTGGTGCAACCTTTTTCGCCGTTAGATTTTCAGGTTGATGGTACCAGGCTGGTTTACTGGAAACCGCTGCAGAGCGGAGGGGAACTGACGCTGGATGCTGACTGGCAGGCGATACCAGCTGTCTTTTCCCGCCTGATGAAGCGGGATGTGCAGGTTTCTGCTTTCGCCATTTCTCCACATGATGCGGGGCTACGTTTGCACATGCAGCTGGAGCAAGAACATGCGGAATAGTGCGCGATACCTGCTCGTCTGTTCTGCGCTGTTACTGACCGGGATGCGCGACCCTTTTCATCCGCCGGACGATCCCTGCGCCATTGGGGAGCTTGCACAGTGGCACTATCACGGAATGGTGAGGGGGAGTATGGATGTGGGCATTTTGCAGGACGGGCAAAAGCGCTGGCATCGCCTGAAAACAGAAGAACGCTTATCTGTGGGCTGGCGGGTGATGGCGATGAATGAAACGGAACTGGTCGTGGATGTGGGGGCAGCATGCGAACCGGAACAATGGACGTGGCAACGAGAAGGAACGAAAAAGCATGAAAATAAGGATAGCGCTATTGTTGCTGGTGTTCAGTAACTCGCTGGTAGCAGCACCGAAACCGGTCACGCTCGTGGTGGATGATATCCCTGTCGTTCAGGTACTACAGGCACTCGTTATGCAGGAAAACCGTAATCTGGTGGTATCGCCTGATGTGAGCGGCTCACTGTCGCTCAACCTGACGCGTGTCCCGTGGCGACAGGCACTTCAGACGGTCGTTACCAGTGCCGGGCTTGTTCTGCATGAAGATAAGGGCATTTTTTATGTGTATACCGCGGCCTGGCAGCGAGAACAGCAAACGCGTAAGGAGCAAGAACAGGCGCGTCGACAGCTCGATGCGCCGCTGGTAGCACAGAGCATTTCCTTTTCTTACGCTGATGCCGAAGCGCTGCAAAAAGCAGCGGAAAAACTCCTGAGTCCAAAGGGGAGTTTATCTGTCGACAAACGCACCAACCGCCTGCTGGTTCGGGATAACCAGGTGGTACTGGGTACGCTACAGCACTGGGCGACCCAGATGGACATTCCTGTCGCGCAGGTAGAGCTGGCGGCACATATCGTGACAATCAACGAAAAAAGCCTGCGCGAGCTGGGTGTGAAATGGAATCTTGCGGAGGCTACGGAAGCGGGCAAAGTGGGGCAGATCACCACGTTGGGTTCCGACTTATCCGTTGCCAGCGCCACGACTCATGTCGGTTTTAACATTGGACGCATTAACGGCAGGTTACTGGATCTGGAACTGTCGGCGCTGGAGCAAAAACAGCAGGTCGATATTATCGCCAGTCCGCGATTGTTGGCCTCACATATGCAGCCAGCCAGCATCAAGCAGGGTAGCGAAATTCCTTACCAGGTCTCCAGCGGAGACAGTGGGGCAACGTCTGTGGAATTTAAAGAGGCGGTGCTGGGGATGGAGGTCACACCCATTGTCCTGCCTGGGGGCCGCGTGCGCCTGAAGCTGCACATCAGTGAAAACATGCCGGGGCAGGTGTTGCAGCAGGCCGATGGCGAAACGCTGGCAATTGATAAGCAAGAGATAGAAACGCAGGTAGAGGTAAAAAGTGGAGAAACGCTGGCACTGGGCGGTATTTTCTCACAAAAGAATAAAACCGGGAGTGATAGCGTGCCGGGGCTTGGGAAAATCCCCTGGCTTGGGCAGCTTTTTCGCCACGACGGAAAAGACAACGAACGACGAGAGTTAGTGGTGTTTATTACCCCGCGCCTGGTCGGCATTCACTGATGGGTAACGATCCCCGCAATGATTTTGCATTCAGTTTGTTGCAGATGTTTGACGTGGGGCATGAATTAGCATACAAGGAGTACCGATTTGAGTTGGACTTACGGTCTTGTTGCCTTATGCGTCTGGTGCGGTGATTTAATCAGTTGCCAAACAAGCCGGAGTATTGAGATAATTTTTAGTCTGACTCTCGCTCTATTGCATATGAGGTTTCAGTTCATGTCCTGCTACGCCGGATGTTTGCGCAGCGGGGATTACCATTAACGAATAGTCTTAGTAGTACCGAAAAAATGGCAGAGAAACGCAATATCTTTCTGGTTGGGCCTATGGGTGCCGGCAAAAGCACTATTGGGCGTCAGTTAGCTCAACAACTCAATATGGAATTTTACGATTCTGATCAAGAGATTGAGAAACGAACCGGAGCTGATGTGGGCTGGGTCTTCGATGTAGAAGGCGAAGAAGGTTTCCGTGACCGAGAAGAAAAAGTGATCAACGAACTCACGGAAAAACAGGGCATTGTGCTGGCAACTGGCGGCGGCTCTGTGAAATCTCGCGAAACCCGCAACCGTCTCTCCGCCCGTGGCGTAGTGGTCTATCTTGAGACGACCATTGAAAAACAGCTGGCACGTACGCAGCGCGATAAAAAGCGCCCGTTGCTGCAGGTTGAAACGCCGCCACGCGAAGTTCTGGAAGCCCTGGCCGGTGAACGCAATCCTCTGTACGAAGAGATTGCTGATGTGACCATTCGTACTGACGATCAGAGCGCTAAAGTGGTTGCAAACCAGATTATTCATATGCTGGAAAGCAACTGATTCTGGCTTTATATACACTCGCCTGCGGGTAAAAGCATTAAAGGTGGATGTCGCGTCATGGAGAGGATTACAGTTACTCTTGGGGAACGTAGTTACCCTATCACCATCGCGGCTGGTTTGTTTAACGACCCAGCTTCCTTCTTACCACTGAAAGCGGGTGATCAGGCGATGCTGGTCACCAATGAGACACTGGCTCCGCTTTATCTCGACCGTGTTCGCCAGCTGCTTGAGCAGGCGGGCGTGAAAGTCGACAGTGTGATTCTGCCCGATGGCGAGCAGTATAAAAGCCTGGCGGTGCTGGACACCGTCTTTACCGCATTACTGCAAAAACCGCACGGTCGCGATACGACACTGCTTGCCCTGGGCGGCGGTGTTGTGGGTGATCTGACGGGGTTTGCGGCTGCAAGCTATCAACGTGGTGTGCGCTTTATTCAGATCCCAACCACGCTGTTGTCTCAGGTCGACTCTTCCGTTGGTGGCAAAACGGCAGTCAACCATCCGCTTGGTAAAAACATGATTGGCGCGTTCTACCAGCCTGCATCGGTGGTGGTGGATCTCGACTGTCTGAAAACCTTGCCAAAACGCGAGCTGGCTTCTGGCCTTGCTGAAGTGATCAAATACGGCATTATTCTTGATGGCGAGTTCTTCATCTGGCTGGAAGAGAATATGGATGCATTGTTGCACCTGGATGAGGCTGCACTGGCATACTGCATTCGTCGTTGCTGTGAACTGAAAGCGGAAGTTGTTGCGGCAGACGAGCGTGAAACGGGCTTACGTGCTTTACTGAATCTGGGGCATACGTTTGGCCACGCGATTGAAGCCGAAATGGGCTATGGCAACTGGCTTCACGGTGAGGCGGTTGCTGCCGGTATGGTCATGGCAGCACGCACCTCTGAACGCCTGGGTCAGTTCAAACCGGAAGAGACGGCGCGCATCATCACACTGCTTGAGCGTGCTGGCCTGCCGGTCACCGGACCTCAGGTGATGTCTGCACAAGCGTATTTACCCCACATGATGCGCGATAAAAAAGTATTGGCAGGTGAGATGCGTCTTGTACTCCCACTTGCAATAGGGAAGAGTGAAGTGCGCGGCGGAGTGCCGCACGAAGTCGTTCTTGGCGCTATTGCTGATTGTCAGCAGTCGTAACAACTAGAAAGGTCAGGCCACGGTAACAGGTGGTCGTTTAGCTTCAGGTGAAATGCAAAGTCGTTGGCATAAGCCTTTGAGTGGGGTGTTAAATGGATGAATTCAAACCAGAAGACGAGCTGAAACCCGATCCCAGCGATCGTCGTACTGGTCGTTCTCGTCAATCTTCAGAACGTGATAACGAGCCGCAGATCAACTTTGACGATGTTGAGCTGGATGCAGACGATCGTCGCTCTTCGCGTAGCCGCAATGCGCGTGATGAGCGAGAAGAAGAGGGTTATGAGTCCGAAGAAGATTCAATGGACGAAGAGCCTGTAGAGCGTCGCCCGCGTAAACGTAAAAAAGCGGCAGCGCCGAAACCGGCGTCCCGCCAGTACATCATGATGGGGCTTGGCGTTCTGGTGCTTGTGCTGCTGATTGTCGGTATTGGCTCCGCGCTGAAAGCACCGTCAACGAACTCAAGTGAGCAAACGGCTTCCTCTGAGAAAAGCATCAACCTTTCTGGTAATGATGCGGGCACTCAGGCGAACGGCACACAGCCAGCGCCAGGTGCCGCTTCTACAGAGCAGACTGCCGCTAACAACACCACGACGCCGCAGGATGTTTCTCTGCCGCCAGTTTCTTCTACCCCGGCTCAGGGTCAGGCACCTGCTACGCCAGAAGGCCAGCAGCGTGTAGAAGTTCAGGGTGACCTGAACAATGCGCTGACGCAGCCGCAAAACCAGGAACAGGTGAACAACGTAGTGGCTAACTCTACGCTGCCAACTGAACCTGCAACCGTCGCACCGATTCGTGGTGGTAGCGCTCAGCCGCAAACCGCCGCTACGGAAACCAAACCGCACCAGACACAAACTGCACCGCGTCCGGAACGTAAGCAGGCGGTGATTGAGCCTAAGCGTGAAATCAAACCTCAGGCCGTGGTAAAAGCACCTGAAGTAAAAGCACCTGCTCAGACGAAACCTGTTGTTAGTGAGCCGGTGAAAGCACCAGCCACAACGGCTGCACCGAAAGCGACGGTAACGACAACAGCGCCGGCTGCTACTGCCACTACCGCACCGACGACAGCCACTACCGCACCAGCTGCAACCGCATCCAGCGACGCTGCAGGTAAAACGGCGGGCAACGTAGGTTCTCTGAAGTCTGCGCCATCCAGCAACTACACGCTGCAGCTGAGCAGTTCGTCTAACTATGACAACCTCAACGGTTGGGCGAAGAAATCGAATCTGAAAAACTATGTGGTTTATCAGACGACCCGTAACGGGCAGCCGTGGTATGTGCTGGTAACCGGCGTTTATGCTTCCAAAGACGAAGCGAAACGGGCTGTTGCGACACTGCCTGCCGATGTTCAGGCGAAGAACCCGTGGGCGAAGCCGATTCATCAGGTGCAGGCCGATCTGAAGTAATGTTTAAAGCGCAGGATGCTGTCGGAGCTTTCTCCACAGCCGGAGAAGGTGTAATCAGTTAGTCAGCATGAAAAAAAATCGCGCTTTTCTGAAATGGGCAGGGGGGAAATACCCCCTGCTCGATGATATTAAAAAGCACCTGCCACAAGGCGAGTGTCTTATCGAGCCCTTCGTGGGGGCGGGATCGGTGTTCCTGAATACCGATTTTTCTCGTTATATCCTGGCGGATATCAACAGCGACCTTATCAGCCTCTATAACATCGTCAAACGACGTACTGATGAGTACGTGGAAGAGGCGCGTAAGCTGTTTACGCCAGAGAACAACCACCCGGACATCTACTATCAGTTTCGCGCGGAGTTTAACCAGAGCAAGGATCCCTTCCGCCGTGCGCTGTTGTTCCTCTATCTGAACCGTCATGGCTACAATGGCCTGTGCCGGTATAATCTGCGTGGTGAATTTAACGTGCCGTTTGGCCGCTATAAGCGCCCGTATTTTCCGCAGACCGAGTTATATCACTTTGCTGAAAAAGCGCAGAATGCTGAATTCCACTGCCTCTCGTATGAAGAGTGTATGGATCGTGCAGACGCAAATTCGGTGGTCTATTGTGACCCGCCTTATGCGCCGCTGTCTGCGACGGCGAACTTCACCGCCTATCACACCAACAGCTTCAGCCCGGCCGAGCAGGCCCGTCTGGCGGAGATGGCGGAAAAGCTGGTCAGCAAAAGAATTCCGGTGTTAATTTCGAATCACGATACCCCTGATACGCGCGAATGGTACAAAGCCGCGAAGCATTTTCAGGTCAAGGTGCGGCGTAGCATTAGCAGCAACGGCGGCACACGTAAAAAGGTGGACGAACTCCTGGCTCTTTATCGCCCCTGAGCCGTTTTGCCCGCCGGTAAACACACTTCAAGGAGATGCGGATGAAACAGTTTTTGATTGCTCCCTCAATTCTGTCGGCCGATTTTGCCCGCCTGGGTGAAGACACTGCCAAAGCACTTGCGGCTGGGGCGGATGTTGTCCATTTCGACGTTATGGATAATCACTACGTTCCCAATCTGACTATCGGCCCGATGGTACTCAAGGCGCTGCGTAATTACGGCATCACCGCACCGATTGACGTGCACCTGATGGTGAAACCTGTCGACCGTATCGTGCCTGATTTTGCCGCGGCGGGGGCGAGTATCATTACCTTCCATCCGGAAGCCTCTGAACATGTGGATCGCACGCTGCAGCTGATCAAAGAGAACGGCTGTAAAGCCGGTCTGGTCTTTAACCCGGCAACGCCGCTGAGCTATCTCGACTACGTGATGGATAAGCTGGACGTGATTTTGCTGATGTCCGTTAACCCGGGCTTTGGCGGTCAGTCGTTTATCCCTCAGACCCTCGATAAACTGCGTGAAGTGCGCCGCCGTATTGATGAGTCTGGCTACGATATCCGTCTGGAAGTGGACGGTGGTGTGAAGGTGAATAACATTGGTGAGATTGCGGCTGCGGGCGCAGATATGTTCGTTGCAGGCTCAGCCATCTTCGACCAACCGGATTACAAAAAAGTCATTGATGAAATGCGCCGTGAACTGGCAAAGGTAAGTCATGGATAAATTGCAGGCAACCCGGGGTGTAGCATTTGACCTCGACGGCACGCTGGTTGACAGCGCGCCAGGCTTAAGCAGCGCCGTCGACCAGGCGCTGTATGCTCTCGAATTACCCGTTGCGGGCGAAGATCGCGTCGTGACGTGGATTGGTAACGGTGCCGATGTGTTGATGGAGCGCGCGTTGACCTGGGCCCGCCAGGAGCGTGCGTCGCAACGTTCTGCACAGGGAAAACCGAGCGTCGATCACGCCGACATTCCGCAGGAAGAACAGCAGCGTGTTCTGCGTAAACTGTTCGATCGTTTCTATGAAGAAACCGTGGAAGAGGGTAGTTTCCTGTTCCCGGATGTTGCCGAAACGCTGAGTGCGCTTCACGCCAAAGGTATCCCGCTGGGGCTGGTGACTAACAAACCGACGCCGTTTGTTGCGCCACTGCTTGAAGCACTGGATATCGCGAAGTATTTCTCCGTGATTGTGGGCGGCGATGACGTGAAGAACAAAAAGCCGCATCCGGAACCGCTTCTGCTGGTGGCAGGAAAATTATCCTTAGCCCCTGCGGAGCTGCTCTTTGTTGGCGATTCACGCAATGATATTCTGGCTGCCAGAGCAGCGGGTTGTCCTTCCGTTGGATTAACCTATGGCTACAACTACGGTGAAGCCATTACGCTGAGTGAACCGGACGTAGTGTTCGACCACTTCAAAGATTTGTTGCCCGCACTCGGGCTTTCGCACAGTGAACATCAGGAATTGAAAAATGACTAAGCCCATCGTTTTTAGTGGCGCACAGCCGTCAGGTGAATTGACCATTGGTAACTACATGGGTGCGTTGCGTCAGTGGGTAAGCATGCAGGATGACTACCATTGCATTTACTGCATCGTGGATCTCCATGCGATCACTGCGCGTCAGGATCCTGAGAAACTGCGTAAAGCCACGCTGGATACGCTGGCGCTGTATCTGGCCTGCGGTATCGATCCGGAAAAAAGCACGATCTTTGTTCAGTCTCACGTACCGGAGCATGCCCAGTTGGGCTGGGCGCTGAACTGCTACACCTATTTCGGTGAGCTGAGCCGCATGACCCAGTTCAAGGATAAATCCGCGCGTTACTCTGAAAACATCAACGCCGGTCTGTTCGACTACCCGGTACTGATGGCGGCAGATATTCTGCTGTACCAGACCAACCAGGTTCCGGTGGGTGAAGACCAGAAGCAGCATCTGGAACTGAGCCGCGATATCGCTCAGCGCTTCAACGCCATTTACGGTGATGTGTTCAAAGTACCAGAGCCGTTTATTCCGAAGTCCGGTGCGCGCGTGATGTCGCTGCTGGAGCCGACTAAGAAGATGTCCAAGTCCGACGATAACCGCAACAACGTTATCGGTCTGCTGGAAGACCCGAAATCAGTGGTCAAAAAGCTTAAGCGTGCGGTAACCGATTCTGATGAGCCGCCAGTTGTGCGTTACGACGTGCAGAACAAAGCGGGTGTTTCTAACCTGCTGGACATTCTCTCCGGCGTCACTGGCCAGAGCATTCCTGAGCTGGAACAGCACTTTGAAGGCAAGATGTATGGCCACCTGAAAGGTGAAGTAGCAGATGCCGTTTCCGGTATGCTGACTGAGCTGCAGGCGCGTTACAATCTTTACCGCAACGACGAAGCATTCCTGCAGAAGGTGATGAAAGAGGGCGCGGAAAAAGCCAGCGCACGCGCATCTGAAACCCTGAAAGCCGTGTACGAAGCGATTGGGTTTGTCGCAAAACCATAATGCTCTTTTTCCTCTCCCGCTGGGAGAGGGCAAGGGCATCAGGCCGCACAACCCCTGCACTTCACCAAACAAAAAAACCGGGTAATCCCGGTTTTTTTACGCCTGAAAAACGCTTACTGCTGTGCCGCTGGCCCGCAACCACCAATGATCTTCGAAATGGAGATCGCCGGATGTAGCAGATAATCATAGCTGCAGTTATTTTTGGTGTTTTCAACGTGACCGGTGCAGGCGGTAAGGGTCGATAACAAGCCCACCAGAACGGCAGCTTTTGCCAGTTTGAACATACACATTCCTTGTCTTAAACAACGTTATTTGGATGCAATTCGAGGGAATAAATGGAAAAGTTCCATTTTGCGAGCGGTATGTTAACGGTGCAGGTAAGAGGGGGGTAGTCCGTTTAAAGACTACCCCGGGAAGGGAAAATATGAGTTAGTGGTTAGAGAACCAGTTCAGTTTTTCGCGCAGTTCGACGACACGGCCCACAACAATCAGCGCCGGGCTTTCAACTTGTTGTGCCAGGTCACTTAACTGCGTCAGCGCTCCCTTCACCACACGCTGCTTAATGGATGTGCCGTTTTCCACCAGTGCGACGGGCATATCTTCATCCATGCCATGTTCCAGTAGTTTCGCCTGAATCGTAGCGGCCTGGTTCAGTCCCATGTAGAACACCAGCGTCTGTTTTTCAGCGGCCAGGTTGTGCCAGTCCAGCTCGCTGCCGGTTTTCAGGTGGCCCGTCACCAGACGTACGCTCTGGGCGTAGTCACGGTGGGTCAATGGAATGCCGGAATAGGCCGAACAGCCGGACGCCGCCGTAATACCGGGTACCACGGAGAACGGAATGCCCGCGTTGCACAGGGTTTCCAGTTCTTCACCGCCACGCCCAAAGATAAACGGATCGCCACCTTTCAGGCGTACCACGCGTTTTCCTTTTTGCGCTTCCCGCAGCAGGATCTGGTTAATTTCTTCCTGTGGTACACAGTGATAGCCTGCGCGTTTGCCCACAAATACGCGGTCGGCATCCCGGCGCACCAGGTTCATAATGTCATCGGAGACCAGGCGGTCGTAGACCACGATATCCGCCTGTTGGATCTGCTGTAGCCCTTTCAGCGTCAGCAAGCCAGCATCGCCAGGCCCCGCGCCCACCAGTACCACTTCTCCGCGATGATCCAGTGGTTCGGTGAGAAGTTGTTCTGTCGTCTCTTCAACGGCTTTCTGATCCTGATTTGCCAGCGACTGCGCCAGCCTGTCGTTCACAAAGAATTTTTCCCAGAAACGGCGACGCTCGCCGACGGTGGAGAACGTTTTCTTCACGCGGGAACGCAGCTGGCCGGCATAGTGCGCCACCTGGCCGAGATGCTGGGGCAGAACCGCTTCCAGCTTTTCACGCAGCAGGCGAGCCAGCACCGGAGACGTTCCGCCGGACGATACCGCCACCATCAGCGGAGAACGGTCGATAATCGACGGCATAATAAAGCTGGCTTCTTTGGGGGCGTCTACTACGTTACAGAAGATACGGCGGGATTCGCAGGCGTTGCTGACGCGCTGGTTCACTTCATCGTCGTCTGTGGCAGCGATGGTCAGCCAGCAGGTATCGAGCAGGGACTCGTCGAACTCTCCCTGCGCCAGGGTCAGCATTCCAGCTTTCGCCCAGGCGTCAAACTGCGGAGCGAAGGAGAGTGCGTTTACGGTAAGCCGGGCACCTGCCTCTAACAGCAGACGTGCTTTACGTTCAGCCACATCGCCGCCGCCCACAAGCAGGCAGTCGCGATGGCGTAATTGACAGAAAATAGGCAGGTGATCCACGACATTACCTCTTAAGAATGGGCTTTCGCCTGAGCCGTTGCGATGTTTGCCGGAGTCGGACGCTCCGCTTTAGGGGTAGCATACCAGTAACCTAACCCCATAAACACTGCACCTGAAAGAGTATTGCCCAGTGTTACCCACAACAGGTTATGGCCGATACCCGAAAGGGTGAAGGCATCGCTGTGATGGCCGAACCAGGAAAGGGCAAACAACGTCATGTTGGCAACGGAGTGCTCGTAGCCGGAAGCGATAAACGCCAGCAGACACCACCAGATAGCGATGAACTTCGCCGCGCCTTCGGTACGGATTGCCATCCAGATAGCAAGGCAGACCAGCCAGTTACACAGCGCGCCCTTAAAGAACAGCACCATCGCAGGCTGTGTGGTTTTTGCCAGCGCGACGGTGTGTACGATGCTGGTATCAACCGGCAGTAAACTCCCGCCTCCCCAGCTGTACAGCAGTGCTACAAATATGGAACCCAGCAGGTTACCCACCCAGGTCTGAGGCAGAATTGCCCACATCTGTCCGTGGCTGATAGTGCCCGCTTTCACGCCCAGCGTCAGGAACATCGTGTGGCCGGTGAAAAGCTCAGAACCGGCGATGATCACCAGGGTTAAAGCAATACCAAAGGTTGCACCCATGACCAGTGGACGCACGGAAGGGTCGAGCAGATTACCGAGACTGAAAATTAAAATAATCCCCAGACCCACATAGGCACCCGCCATTGCGGAGCTGACCCAGAAGCCGAGCGGATTATTTTGGCTGAGCCGTGCAATGCGCGCAGCGTTAGCCGCACACTTATTAATAGTGTCTGTAAACATGGTTTGATTATCCTGAAAAATAAAAGAAATAGTTTAAAAAAGGGAGGCATTGCGCCTCCCTCAAAATCGTTAACTGCGTAACTGTACTTTGCCATCCTTCACCCGGATGTCGTAATGCTTCACCGAGTGGCTCTCATCTTCCATGCAGTGCCCGTCGCTTAAGCGGAAGCGCTGCTTTTTCAATGGGCTGGCGACCCATAACTCGCCCTGATGCTCTGCAATCAACCCACGGGAGAGCACGCTGGCGTCGAAGAACGGGTCGATATTGCTGATGGCAAAAACCTGTTCATCGTGGCGAGGGCGGAAAATCGCGACCTGCTCTTTACCCAGCAGCGCACAGACGCCGGTTGCTGGCAGGATGTCGTTAATGTTGCAAATGTTTACCCACTGGCTCATGCGTTTTCCTCCACCAGCGTGACCGGAATGCGTTCATAAGGCGTCGCCGGGCGATGCTGTGCGCGCTCAGGCACAACCTGCACGTTCGGGTCGCGCTGGGTGCTGTTGATAAAGTGTTTGAAGCGAGTCTGCGCCGCCGGGGTGTTGACGGTTTCAGTCCACTCGCAAATCACCGCCTCGCGCAGTCGGGCCATCCCGGATTCCAGCTGTTCATTCAGGCCCAGTTTGTTGTCGATGATGACCGATTTCAGGTAGTCGATGCCGCCATCCAGGTTATCCAGCCAGGAGGCGGTACGGGTCAGCTTGTCGGCGGTACGGATGTAGAACATCATGAAGCGGTCGAGATACTGGATCAGCGTATCGTGGTCGAGGTCTGCCGCCAGCAGGTCTGCATGGCGTGGTTTCATCCCACCGTTGCCGCACACGTACAGGTTCCAGCCTTTCTCGGTGGCGATAATACCCACGTCTTTACCCTGTGCTTCCGCACATTCACGGGTACATCCGGAGACACCGAACTTCATTTTGTGCGGCGTACGGATGCCTTTGTAGCGGTTTTCCAGCTCAACGCCGAAGCCTACGCTGTCGCCCACGCCGTAGCGGCACCAGGTGCTGCCCACGCAGGTTTTTGCCATACGCAGCGCTTTGGCATACGCGTGGCCGGTTTCGAAGCCCGCTTCAATCAGCTGACGCCAGATTTCTGGCAGGTCATCTTTCTGGGCACCAAACAGACCGATACGCTGGGAACCGGTGATTTTGGTGTACAGATTAAATTCACGTGCAATACGGCCTACGGCCACCAGCCCTTCCGGAGTGATTTCGCCACCGGCAGAACGTGGGATCACGGAGTAGGTACCGTCTTTCTGGATGTTTGCCAGGAAGTTGTCGTTGGTGTCCTGCAGAGGTGTGTGTTCTGGTTTGAGCACATACTCGTTCCAGCAGGAGGCCAGCAGGGAACCAACCGTTGGTTTACACACTTCACAGCCATAACCCTGGCCGTGTTTTGCCAGCAGTTCGTCGAAGGTTTTGATACCTTCCACGCGGATCAGATGGTACAGCTCCTGGCGAGAGTAAGAGAAGTGCTCGCACAGGTTGTTGTTTACTTCGATGCCCTGTTTCGCCAGCTCGGCGTTCAGTACCTGAGTGACCAGGGGGATACAGCCGCCGCAGCCGGTACCGGCTTTGGTTTCCGCTTTCAGGGCCGCAACGGTGTGGCAGCCTTTGTTGATGGCAGAAATCAACATGCCTTTGGTGACATCGAAGCAGGAGCAAATCTGCGCGCTGTCTGGCAGTTTATCTACGCCGATAGACGGCTTACCGCTGGAGGCGTGAGCCGGGAGGATCAGCGCGTCCGGGTTTTCCGGCAGTTCAATGGCGTTCAGCACCAGCTGTAGCAGGTTACCGAAGTCGCTGGTATCCCCGACCAGTACCGCACCGAGCAGGGTTTTGTTGTCCTGGCTTACGATCAGACGCTTATAGACTTCTTTGCTCTCATCGAGATAAACATAGCTGCGGGAGTTTGGAGTGCGACCATGCGCATCGCCAATACCGCCTACGTCCACGCCCAGCAGCTTCAGCTTGGCGCTCATGTCTGCGCCGGTGAAGGCGTTTTCGCTGCCGAGGATATGGTCAACGGCGACCTGCGCCATCTTGTACCCCGGAGCCACCAGACCGTATACGCGGTTATTCCAGCTGGCACATTCCCCGATTGCGTAGATATCCGGGTCGGAGGTCTGGCAGGAATCATTAATCATGATCCCGCCGCGCTGCGCCACGGCCAGACCGCACTGGGTGGCCATTTTGTCGCGCGGGCGAATACCCGTAGAGAAGACAATAAAGTCCACTTCCAGCTCGCTGCCGTCGGCAAAGCGCATCGTTTTACGCGCTTCAGTACCTTCCTGAACGATCTCTTTGGTGTTCTTGCTGGTGTGAACTTTCACACCCATACTTTCGATTTTACGCTTAAGCTGATCACCACCCATGTGGTCCAGCTGTTCAGCCATCAGCATCGGGGCAAATTCGATGACGTGGGTTTCAACGCCGAGGTTTTTCAGCGCGCCAGCCGCTTCCAGACCCAGCAGTCCGCCACCGACGACGGCACCGCGTTTACTGCGGCGGGCACAGTTTTCGATTGCCTTCAGGTCTTCAATGGTACGGTAAACGAAGCAATCCTGGGTTTCCGAGCCTTTAATTGGCGGGATCCACGGATATGAGCCAGTCGCCATGATCAGTTTGTCGTAGAAAACCGTGCGTCCGGCGCTGGAGTGGATCACTTTTTCCTGACGGTTGATGGTGATAGCGCGTTCGCCTACCAGCACTTTTACGCCATGCTTCTCGTAAAACCCTTCACGTACCAAAGAAAGCTCTTCAGCGGTATGGTGGGCGAAGTAGGAAGATAAGTGCACACGGTCGTACGCTTTACGGGGTTCTTCACAAAATACGGTAATATCGAACCGGGCTGCGTCAGCTTTATCGAGAAGATCCTCAATAAAGCGGTGGCCGACCATACCGTTACCGATGATAGCGAGTCTGACTTTGCTCATTTTTGCCTCGATTTCTTTTCTATTACTGCCTACCTTAACGATTCAGCAGAGGCGCTTATTGATGCAAATCAAATACGCCTTCACCTACTACTTAGGTGGTAGATTGCTGATTTGTCAGGATTTTTATAAGTTATAGAAATCACAGGCTTTTCGTTGTCGTCGATTTTGTGTACCAATCAGGGTGCTCATTTTTAAAAATGGGTACTCCTAAATTTCAGCCGCATTTTTCGGGGGAAAGGTATGTCTACAACACCGCTTTGGCTGGTTCAGAATGTTCGTTTACCGGGTCGTGATGGGCTGTGGCAACTTGCCATTGAGAACGGTCGTTTTGGTGATATCACGCCAATGGACGATACCCGCGCCGAAAGTTACGAGATCTTAAATGCCCGTGGAGGGCTCGCGATCCCGCCGTTTATTGAGCCGCATATTCACCTCGATACCACCCAGACGGCGGGTGAGCCGAACTGGAATCAGTCCGGCACGCTCTTTGAAGGCATTGAGCGCTGGGCCGAGCGCAAGGCGCTGCTCAGCCACGAAGATGTGAAGGCGCGTGCCTGGAAGACGCTGAAGTGGCAAATTGCTAACGGTATCCAGTTCGTCCGTACTCACGTGGATGTTTCTGACCCGACGCTCACCGCGCTGAAGGCGATGCTGGAGGTGAAGCAGGAGGCCGCGCCGTGGGTCACGCTGCAAATCGTGGCGTTTCCGCAGGAAGGTATCCTCTCCTACCCGAACGGCGCGGCGTTGCTGGAAGAGGCGTTAAAGCTGGGGGCGGATGTGGTGGGAGCAATCCCGCATTTTGAGTTCACCCGTGAGTATGGCGTGCAGTCGCTGCACATCGCCTTTGCACTGGCAAAGAAATATGACCGTCCGCTGGATATTCACTGCGATGAAATCGACGATGAACAGTCCCGATTCGTGGAGACGGTGGCGACGCTGGCGTATGAGGCGGGTATCGGCCCGCGTGTGACCGCCAGCCACACTACCGCCATGCACTCCTATAACGGCGCTTACACTTCGCGGCTGTTTCGTCTGCTGAAAATGTCGGGTATTAACTTTGTGGCGAACCCGCTGGTGAACATTCACCTTCAGGGTCGCTTTGACGACTATCCGAAACGCCGGGGCATTACCCGCGTGAAAGAGCTTCAGGAGGCGGGGATTAACGTCTGCTTCGGTCATGATGATGTCTTTGATCCGTGGTACCCGCTTGGCACCGGCAATATGCTGCAGGTGCTGCATATGGGGTTACACGTGTGTCAGATGATGGGCTATCCGCAAATCGACAGCGGCCTGAATCTGATTACCCATAACAGTGCCCGAACCTTTGGTCTGAGCGATTACGGTATCGGGACGGGGAACCCGGCAAACCTGGTTATTCTGCCTGCGGAGAGTGGGTTTGAAGCGGTGCGTTGTCAGGTTCCGGTACGCTGGTCGATTCGTCAGGGGCGCATTATCGCCACCACGCAGCTGGCGCAGACCTGGATCCAAATGGATAGCGGGGGAGAAGAGGTGAGCTTTGCCAGAAACAGCCCCTCTGCTGAGAGCAAAGGGGCGTCGGAGGATTAGTGAGAAGCCGCTGCCGCGCCGTGCTGGCGGTGGCGGGTCACAAAACCGAGAACGAAGCACATAATGAACACCACAGCGTAAAGGCCGTTAGCCGTGTGCAGTGCAGCCAGCGGGCCGCTGTGGGCCACAATCGGGCCGGTGACCACGAAGGTCAGCATGGTGCCGATGGTGCCACAGGTCAGCACGAAGTTAACCAGTTTTGGCGAGGCCACTTTGGTTTGCAAAGAGCCCAGGGTGATGATCGAGGTGTAAATCGCGCTGGAGAAGAAGCCCAGGGTCAGAATGAACCACGGCATGTGTTCCGGGGAACCGTTGATGAACAGATACATCAGTACGGTTGCCATCCCTGCCAGCACGGTCAGAATGCGCTGCAGGTCGAAGAAGCGCAGGATGAAGCTAAACGCCCACATGCCGAACATGTAAGACATCCAGAAATCGCTTACCAGTTTGCCTGCGTCATTCAGGCTCATGCCCAGACCTTTGGCGTATTCCGGTACCCAGGAGATAAAGCCCAACTGGCCCAGGATGTAGCACAGGGCGGCGATGGAGAGGAACAAGACGCCGATGCCCCACTTTTCTTTCGCGACAGGTTCAGCCGTGGTCTGTGCTTTTTTGCCCAGAACCGGGAATTCGCAACCGAAGGTCAGAATAAAGATCGCCACGTAGACCAGGCCGATGCAGGCATACACCCAGTACCATTCAATGCTGCGCGCCAGCAGAACGGCAGCGACCATCGGGAAGATCATCCCGGCCATGCTGAAGAAGGAGTCGGTAAACAGCAGACGCGCGCCGCGCTGACGGCCTTCATACATGTGGGTGATGAGGAACGTCCCGATAGACATCGTGATCCCACTCACCAGGCCAAGTACGAACATGGCGGCAGAGAACAGGGCGATGCTGTGGCTTAACATCAGGCCTGCCACGGCGGCGAGCATGAGCACAAAACCAAAACGCAGCTGCGTTTTCAGTGGCACGATTTCCATCAGCCAGGCGTTCAGGAAGATGGAGATCAGGATCCCCGCGTTGAGGAAGGTGAAGGTGTTACTCATGCTGGAAACGGGCAGCTGGAAGTAGTCTGCGATATTTCCCATCACCATCCCGGTGACGATCACCAACGCGCCAGTCAGGGCGTAGGAGAAGAAGCTGATCCATGTGAGCTTGATGCGATTGCTGTTAGTCATGTCTGGCCTGTTCAAAGTAAAATAAAACGCATCGACTGCGTTTGAGCGGGCAGATTTTAGTCGCGAAAGTGATCTATTTAAATCTTTTCCAGAAAATTAGATCTTCGTTACAATATTTTATGTGATGTGAATCACATCTTTTACTGGTGTGTTCAATCGTTTGCGTGGTTACAACTGTTTCAATTTCGTAAAATTAGGTAAAAGGCTGGCCTCGGTTCATACTGCTCTTTAGAATCAGACCATTCGCTTTCTATACTGCGCTTTGTTAAGGAATTCTCATGCTCAAATCAACACTGGCGGCTGTCGCAGCTGTGTTTGCTCTTTCTGCCGTTTCCCCTGCTGCGCTGGCAGCAAAAGGAGACCCTCACGTCTTGCTGACGACCTCTGCCGGGAATATTGAGCTGGAACTGAATAGCCAGAAAGCTCCTGTTTCTGTGAAAAACTTCCTCGACTACGTGAACAGTGGTTTCTACAACAACACCACGTTCCACCGTGTGATCCCAGGCTTTATGGTGCAGGGCGGTGGCTTTAACGAGCAAATGCAGCAAAAACAGCCGAATCCACCCATTAAGAACGAAGCGGACAACGGCCTGCTGAACAAACGTGGCACCATCTCTATGGCGCGTACTGCAGATAAAGACAGCGCCACCAGCCAGTTCTTCCTGAACGTTGCAGACAACGCCTTCCTCGACCACGGTCAGCGTGACTTCGGTTATGCGGTCTTCGGTAAAATTGTGAAAGGAATGGATGTCGCCGATAAGATCTCTCAGGTACCTACCCACGACGTTGGCCCATACCAGAACGTGCCGTCAAAACCGGTGGTTATCCTCTCAGCCAAAGTTCTGCCATAACTGTCTTTGACACGGGCACGCTTCGCCCGTGTTATTTAGCCCTCCCTGCGAAAGCGCGTTTTGCTGCTTATACTTGTGGCAAACGGACACATTCAGGGAGGCGTTAAGTGAAAAAACTCACCGACAAGCAAAAATCCCGTCTCTGGGAACAGCAACGTACTGTGAATTTTCAGGCCAGCTGCCGCCTTGAAGAGGGTAATGGTCCTTCTGCCTCTCTCATCGGGACGCTGCCGCTTGGGCCACATGCGCCCGGGTTGCCCCATCTGTGCGCCATTCACTACCATCTCTATCACGGACTCGTGGAGAATGCAGGCAAGTACCGTCGCGTCGATATTTCTAAGGGCGATATCCTGTTTTGCCACTTTGACTACATCGAGAAAGCCGGTAACGAATTGATGGAAAAACTGGAAAATGAAGGTTATCTGGTGGGATGTGGAAAAGAGGCGTTTATTGCCAGGATCAGCCACTACTATTGTGAAATTAACATGCTGCATCCTTTTATGAGCGGTAATGGTATTGCACAGCGCATTTTCTTTGAACAACTGGCTATCCACGCCAGTTACTTGCTGGACTGGCGCGATATCGATCCGGCCCACTGGAAGCGTGCCAATCAGAACGGAGCAATGGGGGATTTGACGGCCCTGAGCGCGATCTTTCGCAAAGTGGTGAGCGAAGCACGGGAAACTGAGTAGAATAGAGCGGCCTTTTTGTTCTGGAGCCGCCATGATCCTGCTGATTGATAACTACGATTCCTTCACCTGGAACCTTTACCAGTATTTCTGCGAACTGGGTGCAGAGGTCGTTGTTCGCCGTAATGACGACATCAGCCTGGCAGAGATTGAAACGCTGGCCCCGCAGAAAATTGTCATCTCGCCAGGGCCGTGTACCCCGTCGGAGTCCGGTATCTCTCTGGACGTTATCCGCCACTATGCGGGTAAGCTACCGATCCTGGGCGTCTGCCTGGGTCATCAGGCCATTGCTCAGGTCTTTGGTGCGATCATCGTTCGCGCGGCCACAGTGATGCACGGCAAAACGGCACCGGTTACCCACACGGGTACTGGCGTGTTCACGGGGTTAAATAATCCGTTAACCGTCACCCGCTACCATTCTCTGGTCATTGATCCGCCAACCCTGCCCGTCTGTTTTGACGTGACTGCCTGGAGTGAAACACAGGAGATCATGGGGATTCGCCACCGTGAATGGGATCTTGAAGGGGTGCAGTTCCACCCGGAGAGTATTCTGAGTGAACAGGGCCACCAGCTGCTGGCGAATTTCCTTAATCGCTGAATATCTATTGCCTTGTTGTGATTTTTTATGCATATTTTGTGATTATATTTTCACAATCGATGTGACATAAAATGGATGGTCATGACATGGCAACTGAACAACCAGCAATCACCCGCGCAACATTTGATGAAGTCATTCTGCCAATTTATGCACCGGCTGAGTTTATCCCGGTGAAAGGAAAAGGCAGTCGCGTCTGGGATCAGCAGGGTAAAGAGTACGTAGATTTCGCCGGTGGGATTGCGGTGACGGCGCTGGGTCATTGTCATCCTGCGCTGGTGGAGGCGCTGAAAACTCAGGGAGAAACCCTGTGGCACACCAGCAACGTCTTTACCAACGAACCGGCTTTGCGCCTGGGGCGTAAGATAATCGATGCGACGTTTGCTGAGCGTGTGCTGTTTATGAACTCTGGCACTGAAGCCAACGAAACCGCATTCAAACTGGCACGTTACTACGCCTCAACGCGTCACAGCCCGTACAAAACCAAAATCATTGCCTTCCATAACGCGTTCCACGGACGCTCACTGTTTACCGTTTCCGTTGGCGGCCAGCCGAAGTACTCCGACGGCTTTGGTCCCAAACCGGCCGACATTATCCACGTGCCGTTTAACGATTTGCACGCGGTGAAAGCGGTCATGGACGATCACACCTGCGCGGTGGTTGTGGAGCCAATTCAGGGTGAAGGTGGCGTCACGGCTGCAACCCCGGAATTTCTGAAGGGGCTGCGCGAGCTGTGCGATGCGCATCAGGCGTTGCTGGTGTTTGACGAAGTACAGAGCGGGATGGGGCGTACCGGCGATTTGTTCGCCTACATGCATTACGGCGTAACCCCCGATATTCTGACCAGCGCTAAAGCGCTCGGCGGTGGCTTCCCGGTCAGTGCGGTGCTCACCACCCAGGATATCGCCTCTGCGTTCCACGTGGGGTCCCACGGTTCGACCTACGGCGGAAACCCGCTGGCCTGCGCTGTTGCGGGTGCCGCGTTCGATATCATCAACACACCTGAAGTGCTTGATGGCGTAAGTGCGAAGCGCGAGCTGTTTGTGAAGCATCTGCAACAGATTGACGACCAGTATGACGTGTTCAGCGAGATCCGCGGTATGGGGTTGTTGATTGGTGCCGAGCTGAAGCCGCAATACAAAGGCCGTGCGCGCGATTTCCTGCATACCGCAGCCCACGAAGGGGTGATGGTGCTTAATGCCGGGCCAGACGTGATGCGCTTTGCGCCGTCGCTGGTGGTGGCAGAGGAAGATATTGAAGAGGGGTTAAACCGCTTTGCCACAGCGGTCGGGAAGATAGTCCGGGGATAACCTCATTGCCCGACGCAATCAATATGGCGTCCGCTTTAACACACGCGTTAGCCATATGCCGTGATGCGGACGCTGACGCCATGCCACCGACGAAATGGTGTGCATGGTGTTCAAATGCCCCAGAATGCGCTGCAAATGCTGCTCCAGGGTGCTCATCGGTCCGTGGGTGAGCGTTTCCGGCGCTTCCAGAATGTTTGCATCTCCCGTTTCTCCCGGCGCGTCATACTCCAGACGCTGCTGACAGCGCTGCAGGGCAATTTCACACGACTGCAAATAGCGTTGTGCCAGATCCGGCGTCAGCATCGTATGCTCGCGTGCGAGCGTGGTCATGGCGTTGATATGCTCGACGATAAACTGGCTGTGGGTCACCCACAGCTTCATGTCTGCCAGATAATTCGAGTTAAAGCCCGGTTCCAGCATGGCCTGGTTAAGGGAGTTAAACAGGGCATTATGTGCCTGATTAACCCTCATTCGCTGGTACGCCAGCGGGGAGGGTTGCGGGTCGTCGCTCAGTATTAAGCGGATCGCCTGCTGGTCTGCTTCCAGTGCATCATGGGCGTTCTGCCTGAGTAACCCGCTTTGCCATTGCGGCCACAGCCAGACCATGCCGCCAAAAGCAATCAGACAGCCAATCAGCGTATCCACCAGCCTGGCAATAATAAACTGTTCGCCGTTCAGCGTGAGTAGCTGCAGGGTATACACCGCAGTTACGGTAAAGCCCACCATCGCCCAGCCGTAGTTCTTGCGGATGATCAGATAGCTCACCAGCGTTATCGCCAGCATGCCCACCAGCGTATACCCTTCCGGGACGTGAAAGTGTAGCGTCACGCCTGCAATAATCAGCCCCGCCATTGTACCGCCCGCCCGGTGCAGAATACGCACCCGCGTTGCGCCATAACCGTTCTGCGTGACAAACAGTATGGTCATTAAGATCCAGTACGGTTTCGGCAGATGCAGCGCCACACCCATCAGGCTGGCGATGCTGAGCATGACGCTGATCCGCGCGGCGTTGCGCAGGGCGGCGGATTTCAGGGATAAATAGCTTTTGAGGGCAGGCAGTAGCGGCAGACGCTTTTGTTTATCGGCCATCAGGTCGCGTGAATAGAGTGGCCGCTGGGTGCGTAGCACGCGCGCGATGCGGCTGAAATGCCATGCGGCAAACTGCCCGACCGGGTTATCCGCATGCTGACGGGCAATTTTTTCCAGCGCACCGAGCTGTTTGTCCATGTTGAAGCGCGTCGGGTAGCGGTGATACAGAATATCGTCCGCCAGCACGCGAAGGCGCGCGGCAACGGTTTGCGCGTTCCAGCGGATCACCGCTTCTGCGTGGCTGCGCTCGACCAGCTTCTGCACCTCCTGCGGCTGATGCAGGCTTACCGAGATATGCTCCTGCAGATCCAGCCCTACCTGGAATATGCGCAGCAGCCGTTTGTACTCATGGTTTTTATTGGCGGCGAGCATATGTAGCTGTTGGTAACACTGGCTGATGAGATCCACCACTTTTTGCTGGCGTGCCAGCAGCGGCGGCAGTGATTTTTCCGGATCGGTGTGCTGGGTGAGCAGGGTGTACTTTGCTTCACAGTAATCCGCCAGCAGGATATAGAGCAGGCTCAGGGATTCGCGCAGCGGCTGTTCCCGCCACATCCAGAACCAGAACCAGTTAAACAACCCGTACCATAGCGTGCCGAGAGCGTAGATCAGCAGCGGCTCCCACACCGGCATATTACCCGCGAGGCTAAGGGTAAAGATGGCCGCAATCAGCGAGGCAGGCAGCAGGCGGGCATGCAGTGAGCTGATTTCAGCCGTTACTCCCAGCGTCATCGCCAGCACGGTTAAAATCAGCGGCAGCGGGATATCGCGGGTCAGCAGGAGTTGCACGGCGAGGCTACAGCCAGCAAACAGGCAGCCACCAATAATCAGACGTTTGAAAAATCGCTTATGGGGCGTGTCCAGACCGGCGATGTTGCAGCAGGCGGGAACGAGAGAAAACAGCAGACCCTGTTGAAGGTGTCCGAGGATCAAACCCACGGCCACAGGAAGGCACAACACCAGCGTTTGTCGCAGTGCATAGTTAACTTCCGGGTGGTAGATCAGCCTGCGCCACATGGGGGAATAGAGACAAAAACGGCGTGACACCTTGCGATGACACGCCGTTTGGCCGGAATTAACGGGTTCCGTAAACCACGATGGTTTTACCGTGCGCGGAGATCAGATTCTGGTCTTCCAGCATTTTCAGGATACGACCCACTGTTTCACGAGAGCAACCGACGATCTGACCAATTTCCTGACGGGTGATTTTAATTTGCATACCGTCCGGGTGGGTCATGGCATCTGGTTGTTTCGCCAGGTTCAGCAGCGTCTGCGCGATACGACCGGTCACGTCGAGGAAGGCAAGGTTGCCCACTTTCTCAGACGTAACCTGCAGACGGCGAGCCATCTGGGAAGAAAGACGCATCAGGATGTCCGGGTTAACCTGGATCAACTGACGGAATTTCTTGTAGGAAATTTCAGCCACTTCACATGCTGTTTTTGCACGAACCCAGGCACTACGTTCCTGGCCTTCTTCAAACAGGCCCAGTTCGCCGATGAAATCGCCCTGGTTCAGATAAGAAAGGATCATCTCTTTCCCTTCTTCATCTTTGATCAGCACTGCCACCGAGCCTTTGACGATGTAATACAACGTTTCCGCTTTTTCACCCTGGTGAATCAGCGTGCTCTTCGATGGGTACTTATGAATGTGGCAATGAGACAAGAACCATTCGAGAGTCGGGTCTGTTTGCGGTTTGCCAAGCACCATGCGCTGTTATCCTCTGTTATAAGCTGTCTCCAGAGTCATAAATCGCATCCTGACTCTGGGGTTGCAATCGAATTCTTACCCATACCTGGGAAGTCGGCTGTCGTAACGTTTCGCAGCCAGTAAAGTTTGATGTCCTCTGCATACATGTGTAACGTCAATGTATTACTGTAGCATCCTGAGTGTTTTAGCATAGCTTTCGCCGCGTGTCTCCTGGTGTCTCGCTTCAGCATGACGCAGGTCGCCTTCCATTGCGAGAAATGTAACGCGCGCGTAATCTGTCACCAAAAATGCAACGTTGGAGTTAAGGAATATATGCAAGCGCGTGTGAAATGGGTTGAAGGTTTAACGTTCCTGGGCGAATCCGCTTCCGGGCACCAGATTTTGATGGATGGTAACTCCGGCGATAAAGCGCCAAGTCCAATGGAGATGGTGCTGATGGCCGCTGGTGGATGCAGTGCCATCGACGTGGTGTCGATTTTGCAAAAAGGCCGTCACGACGTGACCGGCTGCGAAGTCAAGCTCACGTCCGAACGTCGCGAAGAGGCACCGCGCCTGTTTACGCACATCAACCTGCATTTTGTTGTTACTGGCACAGCGCTGAAGGACGCGGCGGTATCACGCGCGGTCGATCTTTCGGCTGAAAAATACTGCTCTGTGGCGTTAATGCTGGAGAAAGCGGTAAAAATCACGCATTCGTATGAAGTGATTGAGGCGTGAAGTCGGGGGCATCGTGCGCGTAGATGCCCTCACCGTAACCCTCTCCCACGGGGAGAGGGGACATGATTACGCGATCTGCTTCCCTTCCATCAGCCGCTGCACCAGTGGTGTCATGATTAACTCCATCGCCAGCCCCATTTTTCCACCGGGTACCACCAATGTATTCATGTGCGAAATAAACGAGCCTTGCAGCATCGCCAGCAACCACGGGTAATCAATGCCTTCGAGATTGCGGAAATGGATAACCACAAAGCTCTCATCCAGCGACGGAATGCTTTTGGCGGCGAACGGGTTGGAGGTATCCACCGTCGGCACACGCTGGAAGTTAATATGGGTACGGGAAAACTGTGGCGTCAGGAAGTTGATGTAATCTTCCATTGAGCGTACCACCGAATCCATCACCGCCTCACGCGAATGACCGCGCTCGCTGATGTCACGCGTCAGTTTCTGTATCCACTCCAGGTTAACGATCGGTACCACCCCGACCAACAGATCCACATGACGTGCGACGTCGTGCTGCGGCGTGACCACGCCACCGTGCAGCCCTTCGTAAAACAGCACGTCGGTAGGTTCCGGCAGTGGTTGCCAGGGGGTAAAGGTTCCCGGCACCTGGTTCCAGGGAACGGCTTCGTCGTAGGTATGCAGATATTTGCGGGATTGCCCTTTGCCGGTCTGGCCATATTCAAGAAAGGTTTGCTCCAGCAGACCGAAATCGTTGGCCTCCGGGCCGAAATAACTGATGTGTTTGCCGAGATCGCGCGCCTTGCGGATGGCCATGTCCATCTCCGGGCGCGTGTAGCGGTGAAAGCTGTCGCCTTCAACTTCTGCCGCCCGTAAATTCAGCTGAGCGAAAATTTTGCGAAAGGCGAGGCTGGTGGTGGTGGTGCCCGCACCACTCGAACCCGTTACGGCAATAACCGGATGTCTGGCAGACATAGCAACTCCCTGACTGGAAAGGTTTAAAGGTCAGCCGTGAAACGCGTTGCGGGGCATGATATTGACCGTTTCATGCAGTTCAGACCATACCAGCACCACGTCGCCGCTTTTGAGCTGGCGCTTTACATCGCTGACCTTTTGTTCAAGCGAACGTTCATGTTCACCATAATCGGTGCCTTCACGCAATACAAAGCTTTCAATCAGATTATCGAGCGTTTCGGGAGACAGATCCTGCCAGGGGATGATCATTTTGCACCGTCCAGATAAGCGGTTAACCAGTCAGGAATGCGCGCCTCCAGCCACATTTTCGGGCGACGTAACGTGCCGCCGACAAACCCCACGTGACCGCCATGTTCGGTCAACTGATAGTGAACGTTGTCAGGCAAAAATTCCTGCGCCGGTATTGAGTGATGATCCATGAACGGGTCATCTTTGGCATGAATGATGAGCGTCGGCTGAGTGATTTTGCTCAGCAACGGCATCGCGCTGCACTGGCGATAGTAGTCAATTGCGTCGGCAAAGCCATGAATTTTGGCGGTGATCAGATCGTCGAATTCGCGAATACGGCGCACCTTTTTGAGCTGACGCAAGCTGACCGGCAAGGTATCCGGATAGGCCTTCAGTTTACGCGCTGCATTGGCTTTCAGCAGATTGAGCAGATAACGCTGATACACCCGGGAAAACCCTTTTTCCATATGGTAGCTGCACTGTTCCAGCATGAAGGGGGCAGAGACAATTACGGCTGCGTCCAGCGGGACCGTTTCACCCTCTTTTGCCAGCAGGCAGGCCAGCATATTTCCGCCCAGCGAATACCCTACGGCCGCCGTTGGCACCGTACCAAAGTTCTCTCTCAGCCATTGTAAAAACCAGGTGCCGTCTTCCGTTTCACCCGAGTGGTAGATACGCTTCTGGCGATTTGGCTCGCCGCTGCATCCGCGAAAATGCATGACCACGCCGAGCCAGCCACGGTCTTTCGCGGCCTGGATTAATCCGTGCGCGTAAGGACTGTACAGACTGCCTTCCAGACCATGAAACACCACCAGGCGGGGTTTATGTCTGGCCTGCTCCGGTTCTTCGCTCCAGGCGAGATCCAAAAAGTCACCGTCCGGCAAATCCAGGCGTTGCCAGTGTGGGGTGAACTGCACCTTGCGGCGGATCAGGCGCGGCAGCATGGTCTGCAGGTGGCGATTCGCCACACCGCGCATGGGCACAAACTCTGCGCTCTCTTCAACGGCGAGGTCGAAGTCTGATGGAATGATTTGAGTCATAACGATGCGATGCTAATTCTTGTCAGTTATTTACTATAATCGCTTCCAGTTGTTCCTGCGCATCCAGCCATGCCATCTCACACTCTTCGAGGTTGGATTTGGTTTTCGCCTGGGTTTGCAGGCAGTCAGTCAGCTCGGCTTTGCGGCTCTGGTCATACAGTCCGCTGTCGCCCAGCTTCTCTTCAACGGTGGCGAGCATAGCATTGAGTTTTTCCATCTCTTTTTCGAGACGGGCGATCTCTTTACGCAGCGGCTGTGTCTGGGTGCGAAGTTCCGCTTCACGGCGCTTCTGGTCTTTACGTGCCTGTGCGCTGTTGGCGTTATCCTTCGCGGACTCTTCCGGCTGGTTTTCCTGCTTTTGCACATCTGTCAGCCACTGCTGATAATCTTCCAGGTCGCCGTCGAACGGTTCGACTTTGCCATCGTGGACTAAGTAGAGGTCGTCGGTGGTGGAGCGGATCAGGTGGCGATCGTGCGAGACGACAACCAGTGCGCCTTCGAACTCGATCAGCGCTTCGGTCAGTGCCTGACGCATGTCGAGGTCCAGGTGGTTCGTTGGTTCATCGAGCAGCAGCAGGTTCGGGCGCTGCCAGACAATCAGTGCCAGTACCAGGCGAGCTTTTTCGCCGCCGGAGAAGCGCTCGGTGTTTTCGGTGACCTTATCGCCCTGGAAGCCAAAACCGCCGAGATAGTCGCGCAGCTTCTGCTCCATTTCCTGTGGGGCCAGCCGCGCCAGGTGCTGAATCGGGGATTCATCCGCGCGTAAAAATTCCAGCTGATGCTGGGCGAAGTAGCCAAGCTTGATGCCCTTCGCCAGCCCGATTTCACCGCTGACCGGGTTAAGCTCGCCTGCCAGCAGTTTGATCAGCGTCGATTTACCGGCACCATTACGCCCCAGCAGACCGATACGTGAACCCGGCACCAGGTTGAGCTTGATGGAGTCGAGGATGATGCGATCCCCATAGCCAGCGCTGACCTTTTCCATCTTCAGCAATGGGTTGGGCAGACTCTCCGGCTCGCGGAAATTAAAGTGGAACGGGTTATCCACGTGTGCCGGGGCAATCATCTCCATGCGTTCCAGCATCTTGATGCGGCTCTGCGCCTGTTTGGCCTTCGATGCTTTGGCCTTGAAACGGTCAACAAAGCTTTGCAGGTGTGCCACACGCTGCTGCTGGCTCTCATACATGGACTGCTGCTGAGCAAGGCGCGTCGCGCGCTGGCGCTCGAAAGAACTGTAGTTACCGGTGTACTCGAACATCGTTTGCTGTTCGATATGAATGATTTTGTCCACCACCGGGTCGAGGAAGTCGCGGTCGTGGGAGATCAGGATCAGCGTGCCCTGATAGCTTTTCAGCCACTTCTCCAGCCAAATAACCGCATCGAGATCGAGGTGGTTAGTCGGTTCATCGAGCAGCAACAGGTCGGAACGGCAGATCAGTGCCTGCGCCAGGTTAAGGCGCATACGCCAGCCGCCCGAGAAATCGCTAACCGGGCGTTCGAGCTGCTCGTTGCTAAAGCCCAGACCGTGCAGCAGGCTGGAGGCGCGGGAGCGGATAGTCCAGGCATCGATGGCATCCAGCTTGCCGTGAACGGTGGCAATCGCGTGACCGTCGTTACGCTCGTTGGCAGCATTGAGTTCCGCTTCCAGCTTACGGTATTCACGGTCGCCGTCGATAACATAGTCGAGTGCCGGTTCACTCAGCGCAGGCGTCTCCTGGTTGACCCATGCAAGCTGCCAGTTCCCGGGGAAGGTAAAGTTACCGCCATCGGCACTTATCTCGTTTTTCAGCAGCGCCAGCAGGGTGGATTTACCGCAGCCGTTTTTGCCAACCAGGCCCACTTTCTGACCCGGGTTGATGGTGGCTGTGGCGTTGTCCAGCAGGACGCGCACGCCGCGACGAATTTGTAACGAGGAAAAAACAATCATAGAAGCGCCGTATGTTCCGACTATGTTAATTTGTCATTATGATAATGTAAGGTGTGGATCATTTTCCCCACCGGGCCGTCATGGTAGCCCAAAACGACAACGATACACAAAAACAGAAACAGAACCGGGAGGGGAGTGATGTCTCAGACAGCAAAAGTGCTGCTGCTGTATGCCCATCCGGAATCTCAGGACTCGGTGGCGAACCGGGTGCTGCTTAAGCCGGCGACTCAGCTCAGCAATGTGACGGTGCACGATCTCTACGCGCACTATCCTGATTTCTTTATCGATATTCCCCATGAACAGGAACTGCTGCGCCAGCATGACGTGATTGTGTTCCAGCATCCGCTCTATACCTACAGCTGTCCGGCATTGCTGAAAGAGTGGCTGGACCGCGTGTTAAGCCGGGGTTTCTCCAGCGGAGTGGGGGGCAACCAGCTGGCGGGAAAGTACTGGCGTAGCGTCATTACCACCGGTGAGCCAGAGAGCGCTTACCGCTATGACGGGCTGAACCGTTATCCGATGAGCGATATCCTGCGGCCATTCGAACTGACGGCGGCGATGTGCCGTATGCACTGGATGAGCCCGATTATTATCTACTGGGCGCGACGTCAGGATCCAAAGGAGCTGGCAAGTCATGCCCGGGCCTATGGCGAATGGCTGGCATCGCCGATCCCGACAGGAGGTCGCTGATGGAAGGATCGAACCTGCTGCTGGCGGGCGTGCTCTTTTTATTTGCCGCCGTGGTGGCCGTACCGCTGGCGTCGCGTATTGGCATCGGTGCGGTGCTCGGGTATTTGCTGGCGGGAATTGCGATTGGCCCCTGGGGGCTTGGGTTTATCAGTGATGTGGATGAAATTCTCCACTTCTCCGAGCTGGGCGTGGTGTTCCTGATGTTCATCATCGGCCTTGAGCTGAATCCGTCTAAATTGTGGCAGCTCCGGCGTTCCATTTTTGGTGTGGGTGCGGCACAGGTGCTGTTCAGTGCCACCATTCTGGCTGGTCTGTTGATGCTGACTGATTTCGCCTGGCAGGCGGCGGTGATTGGTGGGATAGGTCTCGCAATGTCCTCGACGGCGATGGCACTGCAGCTGATGCGTAACAAAGGGATGAACCGCAGTGAGGCGGGTCAGTTGGGTTTTTCGGTACTGCTGTTCCAGGATCTGGCGGTGATCCCGGCGCTGGCGTTGGTACCACTGCTGGCGGGTTCAGGCGGCGATCATTTCGACTGGGTGAAAGTCTCCATGAAGGTGCTGGCCTTTGCCGGGATGCTGATTGGCGGACGTTTTTTACTGCGCCCGGTGTTCCGTTTTATTGCTGCGTCTGGCGTGCGCGAGGTGTTTACCGCCGCGACGTTGCTGCTGGTGCTCGGTTCGGCGCTGTTTATGGATGCGCTGGGGCTGTCGATGGCGCTCGGTACGTTCATCGCTGGGGTGTTGCTTGCCGAGAGTGAATATCGTCATGAGCTGGAGATTGCCATTGATCCGTTTAAAGGGCTGCTGTTAGGACTGTTCTTTATTTCGGTGGGCATGGCGCTCAATCTCGGCGTGCTCTATACCCATCTGCTGTGGGTGGCCGTGAGCGTTGCGGTGCTGATGGCGGTTAAAACACTGGTGTTGTATGTACTGGCACGCATTTACGGGCTGCGTAGCTCAGAGAGAATGCAGTTTGCCAGCGTGTTAAGCCAGGGGGGAGAATTTGCGTTCGTGCTGTTCTCCACGGCATCGTCCCAGAAGCTGTTCAAAGATGACCAGATGGCGCTGCTGCTGGTGACGGTCACGCTGTCGATGATGGCCACGCCGCTGTTGATGAAGCTGGTGGATAAACTGCTGTCGCGGCGGTTTAACCCGGCAGAAGACGAAGATGAAACCCCGTGGGTGGAAGATGATAAGCCTCAGGTGATTGTCGTGGGTTTTGGCCGCTTCGGACAGGTGATTGGGCGTTTATTGATGGCGAACAAAATGCGTATCACGGTGCTGGAACGTGATATCAGCGCGGTAAACCTGATGCGAAAATATGGCTACAAGGTTTACTACGGTGATGCGACGCAACTTGAACTGTTGCGTTCCGCCGGGGCTGAAGCGGCAGAATCCATCGTCATTACCTGTAATGATCCAGAAGATACGATGAAGCTGGTGGAGTTGTGTCAGCAGCATTTCCCGCACCTGCATATTCTGGCGCGCGCACGGGGACGTGTGGAAGCTCACGAACTTTTGCAGGCGGGTGTGAAACACTTCTCCCGCGAGACGTTTTCCAGTGCGCTGGAACTGGGACGCAAGGCGCTGATTTCGCTGGGCATGCATCCCCATCAGGCCCAGCGTGCGCAGATGCATTTTCGCAGGCTCGATATGCGGATGTTGCGTGAACTGATGCCGGTGCATACCGACACGGCGCAGATTTCTCGTGTGCGGGAAGCGCGTCGTGAGCTGGAAGAGATTTTCCAGCGCGAGATGCAACAAGAACGACGCCAGCTGGATGGCTGGGATGAATTTGAATAAAGGGTAACGAAAGATGGCTGTACGTAAACGCTTTATCGCGGGTGCAAAGTGCCCGACCTGCCAGGCGCAAGACACGCTGGCCATGTGGCGTGAAAATAATATTGATGTTGTTGAGTGTGTTAAGTGTGGTCACCAGATGCGTGAAGCCGACAAGGAAGCTCGCGATCACGTTCGCAAAGAAGAGCAAGTGATCGGCATTTTTCATCCGGACTAGCGATATGCCCTGAGTTTTTTTAAGCTAAAGGGTACACAGGTGCAGATTTCCGCTACAATCTGCGCCAGCAATTTTCCCACGCTCAGGAGATATCATGAAAGTAGCAAAAGACCTGGTGGTCAGCCTGGCCTATCAGGTACGTACAGAAGACGGTGTGTTGGTTGATGAGTCTCCGGTGAGTGCGCCGCTGGACTACCTGCATGGTCACGGTTCCCTGATTTCCGGCCTGGAAACCGCGCTGGAAGGTCATGAAGTTGGCGACAAATTTGACGTTGCTGTAGGCGCGAACGACGCTTACGGTCAGTACGACGACAACCTGGTTCAGCGCGTTCCTAAAGACGTGTTCATGGGCGTTGACGAACTGCAGGTTGGCATGCGTTTCCTGGCTGAAACTGACCAGGGTCCTGTGCCGGTTGAAATCACAGAAGTTGAAGACGACCACGTTGTGGTTGACGGCAACCACATGCTGGCTGGCCAGAACCTGAAGTTCAACGTAGAAGTTGTGGCTATCCGTGAAGCAACCGAAGAAGAACTGGCTCATGGCCACGTTCACGGTGCGCACGGTCACGATCATGACCACGATCACGGCCACGATGGCTGCTGCGGTGGTCACGGCCACGATCACGACCATGCTCACGAGCACGGTAAAGGTGGTTGCGGTAACGGCGGCTGCGGTTGCCACTAATACCCGTCGTCTTTCAAGCCGCAGGTGTGTTGGCTGCGCTTTCAAACCCCGGTCACATAGTTATCTATGCTCCCGGGGATTTTCAAGCTTGCCGCCTTCCAGCGACTCGAAATCCATAGGGTATTTGTAGGTCCGGTAAGCTTCGCGCCACCGGGCACAAAAAAAGCGGGATAATCCCGCTTTTTTTACGCCTCAGTAATGAGGTGGTGGCGTCTCTTCTGACTGAGAGGCAATGTTAGAGGGCTGCGTAGCCTTCAGCTTTTCGGTTAACAAACGCATGTGATCCCGCAGTTTTGCCATTTCAAGCTCGTGCGCGGTCACGGTCTGGTTAAGCTCTTCGATGGTGATGTCCTGAAAAGCCAGGCGGCTTTCCAGCTCAGCCAGTCTCGCTTCGATCAATGTGTCCTTCATCATTCACCTCGTCTATTTCTGATTCGCCATAATGGGCCAGCGGCGGCGAAGTTTAACTGAGTTTATCCTGAAGTACAGTATCCATCCCATTGGCAAGAAACTTATTTAAACAAAAATAGTCTTAAAAGTGGCGATAATCGGGGGTGTCTGTCTGTAGATTTCTTCCGCAACGTTTTATAGTACGTAACTCATTTACGTTTAATGCTGGGGTGAGAGTCCCCAGGCCCTGGAGATATGGATGAAATCACTGTTTAAAGTAACGCTGCTGGCGACGACGATGGCTGTTGCGCTGAATGCGCCGCTGTCTTTCGCAGCTGACACTGCTGCGAAGCCTGCTGCGACTGCAGACAGCAAAGCGGCGTTCAAAAATGACGACCAGAAATCCGCCTATGCACTTGGCGCATCTCTGGGACGTTACATGGAAAACTCTCTGAAAGAACAAGAGAAACTGGGCATCAAACTGGATAAAGCTCAGCTGATCGCGGGTGTTCAGGATGCGTTTGCTGATAAGAGCAAACTGTCTGACCAGGACATCGAGCAGACTCTGCAGGCGTTTGAAGCGCGCGTGAAAGGTGCTGCCCAGACCAAGATGGAAGCTGATGCAAAAGACAACGAAGCAAAAGGCAAAGCCTACCGCGATACTTTTGCTAAAGAGAAGGGCGTAAAAACCTCCTCTACTGGCCTGGTGTATAAAGTCGAGAAAGAAGGTACCGGTGACGCACCAAAAGACAGCGATACTGTTGTGGTTAACTACAAAGGTACGCTGATCGACGGTAAAGAGTTCGATAACTCTTACACCCGTGGTGAACCTCTTTCCTTCCGTCTGGACGGTGTTATCCCGGGCTGGACTGAAGGTCTGAAGAACATCAAGAAAGGCGGTAAGATCAAGCTGGTCATCCCACCAGATCTGGCTTATGGCAAAACCGGCGTTCCGGGTATCCCTGCAAACTCTACGCTGGTCTTCGACGTAGAACTGCTGGACATCAAGCCAGCGCCAAAAGCGGATGCTAAAGCAGAAGCGCCTGCAGACGAGAAAGCTGCAGCAGACACCAAGAAGTAATGTCGTGAAAACCGCCGCCTTAAAGGCGGCGGTTTTTTTTATTGTGGGGCAGATATAATTAACACTGGAAAGCGTTACACACGCTGTATTAATTTAGTTGTCCGTGTAGATAATGAGCCTGCCCTGAAAACGTAACGACAGGCTCCTGAAAAGGAGTGTTTTTTTCATGTCCAGGTCGCTTTTAACCAACGAAACCAGTGAACTTGATTTGCTGGATCAACGTCCTTTCGACCAGACCGATTTCGATATTCTGAAATCCTACGAAGCGGTGGTGGACGGGTTAGCGATGCTCATTGGGTCCCACTGCGAAATCGTATTGCACTCCCTGCAGGATCTGAAGTGTTCCGCCATCCGCATTGCTAATGGTGAGCATACTGGCCGTAAAATTGGTTCGCCAATCACCGACCTTGCATTGCGTATGTTGCATGACATGACTGGCGCGGACAGCAGCGTCTCCAAATGTTATTTCACCCGCGCCAAAAGCGGCGTGCTGATGAAATCCGAAACCATCGCGATTCGAAACCGCGAACACCGTGTGATTGGGCTGCTGTGCATCAACATAAACCTTGATGTGCCATTCTCGCAAATCATGAGTACCTTTATTCCACCAGAAACGCCGGACGTCGGATCTTCTGTTAACTTTGCGTCCTCCGTGGAAGATCTCGTGACCCAGACGCTCGAGTTCACCATTGAAGAAGTGAATGCCGATCGCAACGTCTCGAACAACGCCAAAAATCGTCAGATCGTGCTGAACCTCTACGAGAAAGGCATTTTCGACATTAAAGATGCCATCAACCAGGTGGCCGATCGTCTGAATATCTCCAAGCATACGGTCTACCTCTACATTCGCCAGTTCAAAAGTGGTGATTTCCTGGGGCAAGACAAGTAATGCGTTTTGCGTTAATGGTGACAGGCCCGGCGTATGGCACTCAGCAGGCCAGCAGCGCGCTGCAGTTTGCTCATGCGCTCCTGGAGGCTGGACACGAACTGGTGAGCGTCTTCTTCTATCGGGAAGGGGTGTATAACGCGAACCAGTTTACGTCACCGGCGAGCGATGAGTTTGACCTCGTGCGTGCGTGGCAGGCATTAAACGAAAAGCAGGGCGTTGAGCTGCATATCTGCGTGGCGGCGGCATTGCGTCGCGGCGTGACGGATACGACAGAGGCTGCCCGTCTCGGCCTGTCCGGGGCCAATTTACAGCCTGGCTTTTCATTAAGTGGTCTGGGGGCGCTGGCGCAGGCTGCGCTAACCTGCGACAGAGTGGTGCAATTCTGATGAAGCGTGTAGCGTTTGTTTTTACCTCTGCTCCGCACGGTAGTGCGTCGGGCAGAGAAGGGCTGGATGCACTGCTCGCGACTTCTGCATTAACCGAAGATATCGGCGTTTTCTTTTTAGGAGACGGGGTGTTTCAGCTTTTGGCAGGACAACAGCCTCAGGCAATCCTTGCTCGTGATTACATCGCGACGTTTAAAGTGCTTCCGCTTTACGATATCGAAAACATCTACCTGTGTGCCGACTCTCTGGCTGCGCGCGGGTTAAAAGATAATACGCCTTTCGTTCTGGACGTGACGATCCTGGCGTCTGACGCACTGCGTGAACAACTTTCTCACTACGACACTGTTCTGACTTTCTGAGGCTGCCATGCTCCACACCCTGAGCCGTTCTCCGTGGCAATGTGATATCGACGCATTACTGAGCATGTTGTGCGAAGGTGATGACCTGCTGCTGATTCAGGATGGCGTTCTTGCTGCACTCGAAGGCAGCCGTTTCGTTGAAATCCTCATTAATGCCCCCATAACGGTCTCTGCGCTGAAAGACGATCTTGATGCGCGGGGGCTGGCTGGTCAAATTTCAGCCAAAATTGACGTGGTTGGCTATACTGATTTCGTCAATCTTACTGTGACGCACGCCAGTCAAATGAACTGGTGATTTGAGATCGCTGTATATTTCTTGACACCTTTTCGACGTAGCCCTAAAATTTCGCGTCCTCATATTGTATGAGGTCGTTTTATTACGTGTTTACGAAGCAAAAGCTAAAACCAGGAGCTATTTAATGGCAACAGTTAACCAGCTGGTACGCAAACCACGTGCACGCAAAGTTGCAAAAAGCAACGTGCCTGCACTGGAAGCCTGCCCGCAGAAACGTGGCGTATGTACTCGTGTATATACCACCACTCCTAAAAAACCAAACTCCGCACTGCGTAAAGTATGCCGTGTGCGTTTGACTAACGGTTTCGAAGTGACTTCCTACATCGGTGGTGAAGGTCACAACCTGCAGGAACACTCCGTGATCCTGATCCGTGGCGGTCGTGTTAAAGACCTTCCGGGTGTTCGTTACCACACCGTTCGTGGTGCGCTGGACTGCTCAGGTGTTAAAGACCGTAAGCAGGCTCGCTCCAAGTACGGCGTGAAGCGTCCTAAGGCTTAATGGTTCTCCGTTAAGTAAGGCCAAACTGATTTATCTTAATGTCACACTAAACTCTTTGAGTTTTGGACAATCCTGAATTAACAACGGAGTATTCCCATGCCACGTCGTCGCGTCATTGGTCAGCGTAAAATTCTTCCAGATCCGAAATTCGGATCAGAACTGCTGGCAAAATTTGTAAATATCCTGATGGTAGATGGTAAAAAATCTACTGCAGAAGCAATCGTATACAGCGCGCTTGAGACCCTGGCTCAGCGTTCTGGTAAAAATGAACTGGAAGCTTTCGAAGTCGCTCTCGACAACGTTCGCCCAACTGTAGAAGTTAAGTCCCGCCGCGTTGGTGGTTCTACTTATCAGGTTCCAGTTGAAGTTCGTCCGGTTCGTCGTAATGCCCTGGCAATGCGTTGGATCGTTGAAGCTGCTCGTAAACGCGGTGATAAATCCATGGCTCTGCGTCTGGCGAACGAACTTTCTGATGCTGCAGACAACAAAGGTACTGCAGTTAAGAAACGTGAAGACGTTCACCGTATGGCAGAAGCCAACAAGGCGTTCGCACACTACCGTTGGTAATCCCTTCGGAGTATTAGTCACCAGGCGGGCGCTTCAGAGAAGCCGCCCGCTCTGGGTAACTTAACTGAACGCCTAAAGATATAAACGAGGAATCAAATGGCTCGTACAACACCCATCGCACGCTACCGTAACATCGGTATCAGTGCGCACATCGACGCCGGTAAGACCACTACTACCGAACGTATTCTGTTCTACACCGGTGTAAACCACAAAATCGGTGAAGTTCATGACGGCGCAGCCACCATGGACTGGATGGAACAGGAGCAGGAGCGTGGTATTACTATCACCTCCGCAGCGACTACTGCATTCTGGTCAGGTATGGCTAAGCAGTACGAACCGCACCGCGTAAACATCATCGACACCCCGGGCCACGTTGACTTCACCATCGAAGTAGAACGTTCCATGCGTGTTCTTGACGGTGCGGTAATGGTTTACTGCGCAGTTGGTGGTGTTCAGCCACAGTCTGAAACCGTATGGCGTCAGGCGAACAAATATAAAGTTCCACGCATCGCGTTCGTTAACAAAATGGACCGTATGGGTGCTAACTTCCTGAAAGTTGTTGGTCAGATCAAAACCCGTCTGGGCGCGAACCCTGTTCCGCTGCAGCTGGCGATTGGTGCTGAAGAAGGCTTCACCGGCGTTATCGACCTGGTGAAAATGAAAGCCATCAACTGGAACGATGCAGACCAGGGCGTTACCTTCGAATACGAAGATATCCCAGCTGCAATGCAGGATCTGGCTGACGAATGGCACCAGAACCTGATCGAATCCGCAGCTGAAGCTTCTGAAGAGCTGATGGAAAAATACCTGGGTGGCGAAGAACTGACTGAAGAAGAGATCAAAAAAGCTCTGCGTCAGCGTGTTCTGAACAACGAAATCATCCTGGTAACCTGTGGTTCTGCGTTCAAGAACAAAGGTGTTCAGGCGATGCTGGATGCGGTAGTTGACTACCTGCCATCCCCGGTTGACGTTCCTGCGATCAACGGCATCCTGGACGACGGTAAAGATACTCCGGCTGAGCGTCACGCAAGTGATGAAGAGCCGTTCTCTGCGCTGGCGTTCAAAATTGCTACCGACCCATTCGTGGGTAACCTGACCTTCTTCCGCGTTTACTCTGGTGTGGTTAACTCCGGTGACACCATCCTGAACTCCGTGAAAGCGGCGCGTGAACGTTTTGGCCGTATCGTACAGATGCACGCTAACAAACGTGAAGAGATCAAAGAAGTTCGTGCGGGCGACATCGCTGCAGCTATCGGTCTGAAAGACGTGACTACTGGTGACACCCTGTGTGACCAGGATCACCCGATCATTCTGGAGCGTATGGAATTCCCTGAGCCGGTAATCTCCATCGCGGTTGAACCAAAAACCAAAGCTGACCAGGAAAAAATGGGTCTGGCTCTGGGCCGTCTGGCAAAAGAAGACCCATCATTCCGCGTATGGACTGATGAAGAATCTAACCAGACCATCATCGCAGGTATGGGTGAACTGCACCTGGACATCATCGTTGACCGTATGAAGCGTGAATTCAACGTTGAAGCTAACGTGGGTAAACCTCAGGTTGCTTACCGCGAAGCGATTCGTGCGAAAGTTACCGATGTTGAAGGTAAACACGCTAAGCAGTCTGGTGGTCGCGGTCAGTACGGTCACGTTGTGATCGACATGTACCCACTGGAGCCGGGCTCTAACCCGAAAGGTTACGAGTTCATCAACGACATCAAAGGTGGTGTAATTCCTGGCGAATACATCCCAGCCGTTGATAAAGGCATCCAGGAACAGCTGAAAGCGGGCCCTCTGGCTGGCTATCCAGTTGTTGACATGGGTGTTCGTCTGCACTTCGGTTCTTACCACGACGTTGACTCCTCTGAACTGGCGTTTAAACTGGCTGCGTCTATTGCCTTTAAAGAAGGCTTTAAGAAAGCAAAACCAGTTCTGCTTGAGCCAATCATGAAGGTTGAAGTAGAAACTCCTGAAGAGAACACCGGTGACGTTATCGGTGACTTGAGCCGTCGTCGCGGTATGCTGCGTGGTCAGGAATCTGAAGTAACTGGCGTTAAGATCCACGCTGAAGTTCCACTGTCTGAAATGTTCGGATATGCAACTCAGCTGCGTTCTCTGACCAAAGGTCGTGCATCATACACTATGGAATTCCTGAAGTATGATGATGCGCCTAACAACGTTGCTCAGGCCGTTATTGAAGCCCGTGGTAAGTAATCCACAGGATTAAAACCTAAGTCCCGTGCTCTCTCCAAAGGGGAGAGCACTATAGTAAGGAATATAGCCGTGTCTAAAGAAAAATTTGAACGTACAAAACCGCACGTCAACGTTGGTACTATCGGCCACGTTGACCATGGTAAAACTACCCTGACCGCTGCAATCACTACCGTTCTGGCAAAAACCTACGGTGGTTCTGCTCGTGCATTCGACCAGATCGATAACGCACCAGAAGAAAAAGCTCGTGGTATCACCATCAACACTTCCCACGTTGAATATGACACCCCGACTCGCCACTACGCACACGTAGACTGCCCAGGCCACGCCGACTATGTTAAAAACATGATCACCGGTGCTGCGCAGATGGACGGCGCGATCCTGGTTGTTGCTGCGACTGACGGCCCTATGCCTCAGACTCGTGAGCACATCCTGCTGGGTCGTCAGGTAGGCGTTCCTTACATCATCGTGTTCCTGAACAAGTGCGACATGGTTGATGACGAAGAGCTGCTGGAACTGGTAGAGATGGAAGTTCGTGAACTGCTGTCTCAGTACGATTTCCCAGGCGACGATACTCCAATCGTTCGTGGTTCTGCTCTGAAAGCGCTGGAAG